>CAMDPW010000019.1 GCA_945905715.1 Rickettsia typhi | reverse complement strand
CTGCTACAACTTCAAACCACGTAGCCTAATACATTCAGATCATCATATATCACTTTTTACAATACCCACCAGATAAGCATATTAAGATGACAATAGTGTTTTTTTATCCATAAAATATAAAACATGTACCGCATTTTTTTAGAAATTTGCTGAGATAATATTGAGTAAATTTGCAAGCATCACTCTATGCCATGATACAGTAATGCTGCCTAAATCAAACTAAATGAAGGAGTTTTTGAAATTGAGATATAATATAAAAAATAGATAGATTAAGTTGCTGTAATTAAATCATTTAAAATTAATTTCTGTCCCATTAAGTAGTTTTTTAATATTATCTTTGTGCTGCGCTATTATTAGTAAGCTAATTAAACTGATACAAAAACCCAAAAATGGATCAAATCCAGTAAAATACGCCATCATTGGAGCAAGCACAAAAGCAGTAATTGTAGCAAGCGAAGATATACGACTGATCGAAAAAACTACTAGCCAAATTGTACAAATGAGAAAAGCAAATTTAAATTTAAGCATCAAAAACACCGCTAATGCTGTTGCAACACCCTTCCCACCTTTGAACCAGAGCCAAACTGAAAAAATATGACCCAAAATTGCCGCTATACCAACAAGCGTCTCCAGCGCATCACTTGCACATATACTGCTTGTTAAATACATTACTAAAGCACCTTTGCCACCATCGCAAATTAAGGTCATTAAACCCCAAAACTTACCAGCTCTTCGTACAACATTGGTGGTACCGGTATTACCTGAGCCAAATTTTCTAATATCTCCATAACCTGAAAACCTTGTAATAATTAAACCAAAAGGAATTGAGCCAATCAAATAGCTTGTAGCCAATAGTAAAATTGTTACCGAAGAAGAACAAAAATGCTCTACCATAATTATGTTACCCTTTGTCCAGTTTTTTCCCAATCAGCCAAAAACATTTCCAATCCCTTATCTGTTAATGGATGAGAAACCAGTTGCTTAATAATTTTAGCAGGTATAGTACAAACATCAGCACCGATCAAAGCAGCTTGCGTAACATGTATTGGGTGGCGCACTGATGCAACTAAAATTTTAGTTTTTAAATTTGGATAATTTGAATAAATAGTATGAATATCTTTAATCAACCCCATACCGTCTTGCCCATTATCGTCAAGCCTTCCAACAAAAGGAGAAATAAATGTTGCACCAGCTTTGGCTGCAAGCAAGGCTTGAGTGACTGAAAAGCATAAAGTGAGGTTAACCATAATACCTTTGCTTACTAGGTAATTACAGGACTTCAATCCATCTAGAGTCAGTGGTAATTTAACAGTCACATTCTTAGCGATTGAATAAAGCTTTAACCCTTCTTCAATCATCTTCTTACTATCAACAGCAACTACCTCGGCACTCACTGGACCCGAAACTATAGAGCAAATTTCTTCTATGACTTCAAGAAAATTTCTGCCAGATTTAGCAATCAAAGACGGATTAGTAGTAACTCCATCAATTAACCCTGTCCCCATTAGCTCACTAATTTCATTAATATCAGCGCTATCAACAAAAAACTTCATATATTTCCTCTCAATAATCTGTCATGATATCATATGCAAACATTACTACAACAACTTCGGTAACCTTAATTAAATATAGTTTTGTCATGCTAAATGAATCTTGTTATATGAATCATTACAATAAAAATAACATTCTAGCTTAAGGCTTAGGATCGCTTAACTTACTATAAACTCTCTTGTTCTTATTATGCAATATACTAATGACAACATTAGACATAAAATAACTATCTGATTAAATGAAATGTGGTTTCATGAACATTACCAAAAATAGTAGTAAATAGCGAGGTCGCATTGCAGTTACGATCAAAAAACTACTATTCTTTTCTCCTTGAGTTTTTAGACAAAGAAAAAGATTAAAGAGTTATATGAATTAACAACTTACCTTTCGTCGGTTGCATGGCGCCACATAAATATGATGAGCAAGTGTTAATTCTACAAAACAAACAAGGTGATTGATACAAAGACATCTATAGACGATTTAATGGCTGATTAAAAAAAAGAATTAACCTCTAAGACCGCAGAAAAACTTCTAATAAAAACTCCTAAACTATCTTCTATTCTCTAACATCAAAGATTTTAAAATAACATAGCTTACTTCTAAAAAATGAAAAATAAGAAGATTTAGACTTAGGAACCTCTAAACGATACAAGAGATTCTACAAAAAAATAATCTCTAACAAGAGCCGTAATCAAAAATAAGTTATTTATAAAAAATTGTATATTTACTTTCTGACATTTTATTATGGATATGATCAATTGTGTATTTTATTATAAACTGCGCTATAAGTAATTTTGCTCAAATGATTCCTAAGATTTATATCTTGCAACATTCTTTTATAATAAACTGATCTATTTGCAAGATTGTTATAAGAGAAAAAGCTCTATATAATTTGCATAAACACAAACAAATAAGTACTGCTTGACTTACAAAATGAGCACATTATACTTGAAGTGAGTTTACACAGCCATGAAAGCCATGATTTATTGCAGGAACAAACTCATATCAACATTTATAAAAATCATCAAAATACTTGTTTACACTTGTGTCAGTACGCTCTTTTTCTTAAAATCTTCATACGGCTTTGTTGGCTTATTTGTTAGTAAAGATGGTAACAAAATCACTAATCAAAACTCTATGATAGTTATTGCTCGAAAAGAGCAGAAAACTATATTGACACTTACTAGTGATTTCTACACAAAATCCACGCGCTTCGTCTTAGTAGTGCCAGTCCCTATGAGTCTAAAAAATCCTCGTATAAGTACGGTTGATTATGAGCTTATCCATAAATTAGATCTTTATACTTCCCCGCGTCTAATTGAGTATATAAATTTTGACCCGTGTAATCCTCTTGCACTGACTAGGCCGCCAATTATAACTGATCAAAGCTTTACTACTATTGACATGGATAAGGCTATAGGTTTGAGCTCAACTATTCCTAAAACCACCAAAGATTATAATTTTATTACTCTCTCTTCAAAAGAAAGCATAGACATTAATATTTGGCTTAAAAAATACGGTTATGAACTGCCTACGCAATATTTAGATATATTTAAAAAATATATTGCAGCACAAATGCAGTTTATTTTAATCGAGGTACAAAATCATGATAGCAACGTCACGCAGCTAGCACCCATACAAATTGAATACGAAAGTGAGAATTTTTCATTGCCAGTAAAAGTAGATACATTAAACACATCATATACATTGAATCAAAATATGATTTTATATTTTCTCTCTAGCCAAGGAGAAGTATCTGCTACTAATTATAGCACTCAGAACATGCCTAACAATATTGATTTGCCAATATCAATAACTGCCAACTTTAATCAATTTTATAATAATGTAATACATAAGGTCTTTGCTTCGCACCCAGATATAATTCGTAAAGAATATGCCTGGCCTATGAGTGCCTGTAAACCATGCACATCTACTCCTCTTTCGATTGATGAATTACAAAAATTAGGTGTATTCTGGTACAAACTACCTAAGCCTGGTAGAATGGGTCTAGTAGCGCCATTTTCTGCAGTATATGTCACTAGATTGTATATGCAATATAGTCCAGAATATCACCTAAGCAATTTAGTTGATAACATGCAATTTAAAGAAACTACAGATAAAATAAGATATCAAACATATTTTAATATAAAACACCAAATTTCTATGGCACAGTCAAAATGTGGAGAGCAATATTATTCTGAAATGCAAAAGGTAGAGACTAAAGAAAATGAAAATTTATATATCTTAATACATTAAGACCAAAAACCCCGAACAATTTACTAACATCATACTTTTTCTGTTAAATTCGTGCTACAAAAATTTTGAATACCGCAGAATGAGTCTGGAAAGTAAATCTTTTTTTGTTTTTAATTTTAAATTCTAATATATTACCTTGCTATAATTTATGTAACATTCTAGCCGTACTATAACTCGTCATGAGATGAATATTGATTTCCTACAGTTGTAGTAATTTCGACTAAGCACTGTTCTGAAGATTCTTGCAAAGTTTTAGTCTGATCAACAGTAATAACGTATCCTTCTATCCTCTGCAAAAGTAAATCTTGTATCATTTTTATGGGACTGATACAAGTTATATTAAAATAGTCTGCCAGTTCTATAATTGTACCAACTATAGCATTAATCTCAGAAGTTTTAGCTTCATTAATATCCTTAGCCAGAGACGCATAATGATCTTTAGTAATAGGAATAGCTTTTATTTCTTCGTAACTTCTGAGACCGCCTATTTTTAATAGTAATGATATATTATTCACTAAAGTAGCGCTATATCGAATAAATAGTTGATATATTGCACCGTCGTATATTTCGCCTAAAGTTTTATTAAATAACGCTGATTGCGTTAGAATTGAGAGGGCAAATTGTTCCTTTTTAATAATTTCAAGATGAAGATTATATTCAGTAAAATATGTATTTAAGCCTGTGTGGTGTAGTATATTGACAAAATGCTTAACCTTATTTATATCGCAATTATCATTATTTTTGTGAATACCAACAGTGATCGATATTTTAGCAATAGGTCTAGTTATTTCAACAGTACCTGGTTCTGGTATACAAGCGGCAATGATTGGCACAACACCTACGATACAGTGGTGAGAAGTGGCTTTTTGTAAATTACCATTAGGATCTACTGATTGAAGATGAGTTTTGCCTGAGATGTTCAGATTATTTAAAAAGTAAAATGGCAGCCCATTAGAATTAACAGCAATAATAGAATTATTTGCGATAGAGCCAAGAATATCTTGCATTAGCATCGTATTTAAATTTGGTTGTTTGACCGAAACTATAACTAAATCTTGTGAATGATCCTGGGATAAGCGACTAGAAAATTTATCTGCCGGTATTAAACTAACACCTTCAGAATCTTTTATTTTTAAACCGTGTGAAATGATATGAGTATAATGCTGGCTTTGGCCACTTCCTATTGCAGTAATGTTTTGTCCAGCATTAAGTAAATTCCTAGTAAACAATGCTCCAACTGAACCAGTTCCACCAACTATTGAAATATGCATAATATACCTTTATTTTGTTGTATTATAAATTTGAAATTGACGCTTAAAATACCACTTGTTCTTTATAACCTTATTTCAAATGTGTAAAGGAATTTGGCGTACATGACGGCATGGTAAATAAACGTAGAAAATCATAAAATAAAAAAGAGCTACTATATTTAACTATAATCCAACTTACAACCACTCTGAATCTGGACTTAAACGGCGCTGCAAGAAATTAATGAATGTTTCGTAAAATTAAAGCAGTGCTGACTTGAGCTCGAGAAAGATATGTGATCAATCGCAAAATTTATACACCTCCAATGCTTATGAAATATTCATATAGCTTAAAAAATTACTATAACATTCTGGTATTGTAGACTAAATGAATGAAACGTTAAACATTTTTGCTTTTTAGAAATGCCCTCATGTTACTGAATGTTTATTTCATATCTCAATATCTATGATATCAAGAAATTTGAGGAGTAATTGCATATTAGCACAAAATACACTTGTTAAATAAAGAAAAAAATTGCAAAATTCAATTTTACTACAAACTAAAAGCAATTTTAATCATGAATTTCAAGTAAATGAATAATAAATTATTGTTTCTTATTTTTATTATGTTGCTGAGCGGAATGATTGTCTTATTAGTCAATAAATTTCCTAATATTTTACAAAATAAACAGAATTATTTCAATATAATCATGGCGATATCGATGCTGATTTTTTTAATCATGGGAGTATTTCGTCGCAACATAAACTGGGTTTTTTTATTAAAAACTAGTACGTGTTGGTTAGGGATTGTATTAGTACTAATTAGCGGTTATAGCTATCAGTATGAGATTAGTATGGTTTACAAGCGTATTCTAGGTAATATCATACCAAGCTTGGCTCAGAATAATCACGATGGTACGATTACCTTATATGTAGGCCAAGATGGCCATTTTATGGCCAATGCCAAAGTAAATGGTGCCACTGTTCAGTTTTTAGTGGATACTGGTGCCAGCTTTGTGTTATTAACTCCTGCGGATGCAAGTCGCGCTGGTTTTGATATAAACCGCCTTACATACAGTTCTGCAGTTCAAACAGCAAACGGCACAACAAGTACTGCTCTAATTACTATCAGCCAAATTCAAATTGGTAATATACTGATTAAAAATGTCCTAGGTGGCGTAAGCCGTGAAGGAGATTTAGATACCTCATTGCTCGGTATGAGTTTTCTAACTAAACTAAGCAATTACAATGTTAGTCATGGTATGTTGACCATGTCATACTGATGATTGCTTGGGCCGCTTAGAGCTTTTAGATTTTTTCTAGCAAGATAATAGTATAATAAGCAGATCATTTTGAGCTATTAAAATTATTCATTAATTGAAAAACCAGGTAGAAGATCGTATTAAATTTTTTAAAACTGCTCTAGAATTTCATTCTGCGATTGAGGTATTGAGGTCTTGCTTAATGCGATTGCCGACTACTTATTGTCATATACAACAACAAAAAACCAGATAGTGTTATTGCTAGGTAATTACTTAGTGAAAAGGCTGCTACTATAAGCTACAGATAGTAAAATCATATCCACTCTTAAAGTCTATAGCAAGCTTGAGAAGTGTAGGAATAAGTAAGCACCGTGATCGTAAACATCCAATAGATGAGTTTGTTAGATTAATTATGGTATCTACTCATCCAAAAAATGGTCAGTAGTATGCGAATCGCTTCTTCTTAAAGCATGCGCATCTACCAAAATTTCACAGTCATGTATTTGATAATAAAAATAAGCCTAGACAAAATGGAGGTTCTGCCTAGGCGAGGAGATAACTCTACTACTAACAATGATACATTAAAATGTGATTAACACTTTAGTTTGGTATTTTGCAGTTGTCAATAAAAAAATAAATTTATTTTAATATATTAAACATTATTGTTTTTATTTGCTAATAAAATTTTGACAAACACATCAAAAACCTGTAATATATCAATACAATCTAGTTTATTAAAGATTCCAGACCTGAGTTAAAATCTAGGTAAAGCTGCGTCCTTCCTACAACTGCTGTCAAAAATAAGATTAGGTTAGTACTAACAAATAAAGTAATTCATTTCTTAACTTGCTAGTATTTTAGTAAGCTATAGTTCGTAAATTCTCATTGACCTTAAAAAGATTGCATCACCTCTAATTTTAGATTATCATTTAGTGATGAGTCTATTTATCGTAGGTAGAACTAAGACTGAATCTGCTTAAAGTAGACTCAACTCACTGCTAATTAGAGAGGTCTTATGAGTATAAAATTATTTAATTGGAATCACTCAAAATATAAACAATGTCACTCTTTACTGTCGTTACAAAATCAAGTTGAAAGGCTGTTTGAAGGTACATTTCTACTTTTTTGTAACCAATACACATCCTTCGTGAAATGGCAATCCCTAGCTTCTGTTGGTAAAATAAACAACAAAAAGAGCGTTAGGCTACACTTGGTATTTCAGAGGTTGATATAAACGCCTAAAAGTTTGTTATTACTAAAGCCAATTTTTTAAGTAGAAGATTGAGGAAAAAACAAGTTTTATAATTTGAATCCCTTGTAAATTCTGGTGGGATTCCGTTTTTAATCTTAACCTAAAGTAATTATATGCAAAAATCACAACTGCCAAATGCGATACTAACTCCAAAACAAAACATGATCAATAAAGCAAAATTATGGACAGTGGTTATGGATGGTAAGCAAGCGTTGATTTATGGACGTAGTCTTAGCTATAATAAGCTGGAGCTACATAACACGCTTAAAACTAAAGCAAATCACGATCGACATCGTGCCACGCATTCCTCGGGTAGTACATTTGAAAGTAGTAATTCTTCCCATCATGCAATTGAACCACATGATGATAAGCGCACTCTTGAAAAAAAGATTTTCGTTGCTGAGGTGGTAAAGTATTTAGAAGATTTTTTCAATAAGCATGCCTACAAACATTTGGTGTTAATTGCTCCGCCTAAGATTTTAGGGTTTGTACGCAATTCTTTGAATAAACAAGTGAAAGAAGTAATTGTTTTAGAGATTGATAAAGATTTGGTGCACTATTCAGATGATGCAATTTTTAGTGAAATCTGCAGCCACCAGCTCATTTAGAGAAATTTGACCTATCAAACGTTGTTGTAACATTTATATGGTTTCATACTGGTATCAATTAGCCTGCTAGTTTAGTATATAAGTGATGTTTGCCCTGAATCAAATATATGCCTTTCTACATAACTTGACTTGTTGTCAATACGTTAGATTAGATGACATATTGGGGGGGCATCTAGTCTTTTTTACCAAGTACCCTCAACCTAATCAAAGCCTACACAGAACAAATTATTAAAGTCTATATACATAATTATTAAGTATCAAAACAATTTAAAATGTCTGCTTTTTATTGTAATACTAATCTTAGCCGTATGTATGTAAGGTACTCATCTATGTGAGCTTCATGCTATCTAACATTTATTGAGGTAATCTATGAACCTAATGCACTGAAAATTGCGATTACTTAACGGCTTTTTTTATTTTTTACAGAGATTTTCTTTCTTAAATCTACTTATATTACAAATAACCTATTAGACTATTTCTTTTTTAGTGTCATTCAGATCTCTCCTACATAAAACGTCTTTTAAATTGACAGTAGCAAAGTTTTGTTTTAGATTAAATCTTTGTTTTATGGTAAAAACTAGAAAATAAATTTACGAAGAGTATAATTGGCTAATACAGTAAAATTATCAGTGCTTTATAATCTCATTTGCCAATATAAAAACAAATACCTCTCCGTTGCCAAGCGTAATAATATAATCCAGTTTGTTAATCAAGATATGAGCGAAGAATGCCATCAACAACCGAAGAACTTCTAGCAAAAAAACGTAGTGCTGCGCTTTTTGGCGGTGGCTTGAAAAGAATTGAAGCGCATCACGCTAAAGGTAAATTAACTGCCAGAGAGCGCATTGAAGTTTTACTAGATCCTGATTCTTTTGAAGAATTTGGTATGTTGGTTGAGCATCGTTGTACTAATTTTAATATGGCTAATTCTGCCATCCCTGGTGATGGCATAGTAACTGGTCACGGTCGTATTAATGGCCGCCCTGTATTTATTTATAGTCAAGATTTCACCGTTCTTGGTGGCTCCTTAAGTGAAACTAACTCACTAAAAATCTGCAAAATTATGGATATGGCCCTTAAAGTAGGAGCCCCAATAATTGGTATTAATGATTCTGGTGGCGCTAGAATTCAAGAAGGCGTTGATTCGTTAGGTGGTTTTGGTGAGATTTTCCAGCGCAATGTTGATTGCTCTGGCATTATTCCGCAAATTTCACTGATTATGGGTCCATGTGCTGGTGGTGCAGTATATTCACCAGCACTAACCGACTTTATTTTCATGATACAAGATAACTCTTACATGTTTTTAACTGGACCAGATGTGGTTAAGACCGTAACTCAAGAAAACGTTACTCAGGAAAAATTAGGTGGCGCTTATACACATAGCGTTAAAACTGGAGTGGCTCATATGGTTTTTGAAAATGATATTCAATCTCTTTTACAAACCAGAAGATTATTTAATTTTCTGCCACTTTCTAATCGTGAAAAACCTCCAGTAAGAACTACCAATGATCCAGCTGATCGCGTAGATATGTCGCTAACTACTCTTAGTCCTAAAGATTCCAGCAAACCTTATAATATGAAAGAATTAATCCTCAGTATTATCGATGAAGGTGATTTTTTTGAGATTCATAAAGAATATGCTAAAAATATCATCACTGGCTTTGCAACTATGGAAGGCAGAACAGTTGGCATCATTGCTAACCAACCAATGTTCTTAGCTGGATGTCTTGATATTGATGCGTCTTTGAAAGGTGCAAGATTTATTAGATTTTGTGATGCTTTCGAAATCCCTATTATAACCTTGGTTGACGTCCCTGGGTTTTTACCAGGCGTATCTCAAGAGCATAATGGTATTATTAAGCACGGCGCAAAGTTGCTTTACGCTTATGCTGAAGCCACAGTTCCAAAAATTAGCTTAATTACGCGCAAAGCTTATGGTGGCGCTTATATCGTGATGAATTCGAAACATTTACGTGGCGACCTTAATTATGCATGGGTAGATGCTGAAATTGCGGTGATGGGTGCTAAAGGTGCTGTAGAAATTTTGTATCGCAAAGATAACTTATCCATTGAAGAAATAGAAGTAAAAATCAATGAATATAAAGAGCAATTTACCTCACCATTTGCTGCAGCTGCCAGAGGCTATATTGATGACGTAGTAAGGCCACAAAATACCAGATGGACTTTGTGCTGCGCTCTACGCATGTTGCGCAATAAAAAAGTTGATAAACCTTGGCGTAAGCATGATAACCTTCCACTATAAAAGTAATGAGAGTTATTGATGAAAGCAAAATTATTTGACAAAGTATTAATTGCCAATCGTGGAGAAATAGCAGTAAGAATCATTAAAACCTTAAAAAAACTTGGGATTAAATCAGTGGCAGTGTATTCAGAATCTGACACTAATGCACTGCATGTAAATATGGCTGATGAGGCGGTTTTTATTGGTAACTCTCCTGCTACCGATAGTTATTTATCAATTGATCATTTACTTTCGGCAATCAGACAAACTGGCGCCCAAGCAGTACATCCTGGTTATGGATTTTTATCAGAAAACGCCAATTTTGCCAATGCGCTCCGTAAAGAAAAGGTCACTCTCATTGGTCCAAGTCCAGAGGCAATTAAATCAATGGGCGATAAAATTGAAGCTAAAAAAATTGCTGAAAAAGCTGGTGTAAGTACTGTTCCAGGCTATTTGGGAGTAATAAGTCAAGCTAAAAACGCGGCTAAAATAGCAACAAAACTTGGATTTCCAGTAATAGTAAAGGCAGCAGCTGGTGGTGGCGGTAGAGGTATGAGGGTTGTGCGCAGCGTCAATGAAATGGTCGACGCTTTTGAATCTGCTTCTAATGAAGCAAAAAACAGTTTTAGTGACTCACGACTGTTTCTTGAAAAATTTATTGAAAACCCACGACATATTGAGATTCAGGTACTAGCAGATAAATATGGTAAGGCAGTGTGTATTGGTGAACGAGAATGTTCAATCCAGCGTCATCACCAGAAAGTAATTGAAGAAACCCCTAGTCCATTTATTAGCGATAAAACCCGTGCAGCTATGTATAAACAGTCACTTAAACTAGTGAAAGAGATTGGTTATTACTCAGTTGGCACAGTTGAGTTTATTGTTGATTCTAAACAAAACTTCTATTTTATGGAAATGAATACTAGGCTGCAAGTAGAGCATTGCGTAACTGAGTTAGTATATAATCTTGATTTAGTTGAGCAGATGATTTTAGTTGCTGCTGGCAAGAAATTGATTTTCAAACAAGAGGATTTGATTCCAAATGGTTGGGCAATTGAATCGCGCATATGTTCAGAAGACCCAGCACGTGGATTCTTACCTTCGAGTGGTCGCATCACTCAGTATCAAGAACCACCTAAAAACTCCAAAATCAGAGTTGATAGTGGTGTCGCCGAAGGTGGAGAGGTGAGTATGTTTTACGATCAGATGATCTCTAAATTATGTACCCATGCGCCATCTCGTTTAGAAGCAATCGAGGTGATGCGTAAAGCTTTAAGTGAATATGTGATTTTAGGCATTTCACATAATATCAGCTTTTTAGAGGCAATCATGCAAAACCCTCGTTTTGTTGATGGTAAGTTCTCTACGAATTTTATTGCAGAAGAATATCCTGATGGATTTTTAGGTGCTGAAATTAATTCTGAAATTACCTTGATTTTCTTAGGTATCGCCATCCATATACATATGACAGAAGCCCTGCGCGCAACATCAATTGTCAGTGGTAATAGTAAAACTGTTGGCACTAGATGGATTGTTAATATAGATAATTTTTCTTATCCAATTATTATTAAACCAGTAACTGATGGCTACAATATACGCTATGAAAGCAATAGAATTTATGTGCGCAGTAACTGGATGATAGGAACTAAACTTTTCCGTGGCATAGTTAATGGACAAATAGTTAATGTAAGAGTAGAGTCAATTTTAAATAGCTATAGATTAACCTATGCTGGACGTGAAATAATTGCCAGTATCCTTTCGCCAAGAATTGCTGAGCTTGATCAATTTATGCCAGTAATTAATGCACACAAAATGCAACCAACTTTAATAGCTCCTCTTTCTGGTATGATTGTCAAGATTTTTGTTAAACCTGGTGATGAAGTCAAGCCAGGACAAAAATTACTGATCATTGAAGCAATGAAAATGGAAAACATGATTTGTGCTGAACATTCGGCAAAAATTGCCGCAATTAATATTACCGAAAAAGATCATACCACTGTAGGATCTGTACTTATTGATTTTGAGGTTTAGTGCGTTATAAATGTCAAATATACAGCCGGTACTTTATTTAAAAGATTTATCTATTTCTTTGGGCAAAGAGCAACTATTTGCAGAAGTAAACTTACAGCTATATAAAGGTGATCGTATTTGTTTAGTGGGTAAGAATGGATCTGGCAAATCCACCATGCTAAAAATTATTGCTGGCACCATAGAGCATACTGATGGTATGATTTTTGTTCATCCTGGTCTCAGCATTGGCTATTTACCACAAGCCACAAGTTTTGTAGATGAGCAAACTATTTATGAATATGTACTGGAAGTATTTATTAAGAAAGAAGACTGGGAACGACATAAATATTTAGCTGATATTTTTTTAAATCAACTCAAAGTACCGAGTAATGGCTTGATGAAACATTTATCAGGTGGGATGCAGCGTCGAGTAACGCTAACACGCGCTTTAATTCAAAATCCTGATATTATTTTACTTGATGAACCGACAAACCATTTAGATATTGAATCTATTATCTGGCTAGAGCAATATTTAAATGAGTATAAAGGCAGCGTCATTTGTATTAGCCATGATCGTCGGTTTCTAGATAACATTTCTAATAAAAGTTGGTGGTTATATAAACGCCGACTCTTTGTGCACAATAAGGGTTTCAAGTTTTTTAATATTTGGGCTGAAGATATCGCCCAGCAACAAACAGCTATATTGCAAAAATTGTACCAACAACTAGATACAGAAAACACCTGGTTGGCTTATGGTGTCACTGCCAGACGTAAACGTAATCAAGGTCGGCTAGAGAAATTATTGCAATTACGTACCAAACTTAAATCTGAAATTGCAGAATTTGCCCACCAAAATAAAAATTTAAGAATTGATACATTTGATAAAAAAGCTACTGCTAAATCAGTAATCGAGTTAAATCATGTCTGTTTGAGTTTTGCTAACAATAATGAGCCTAAAAAGATTTTGCATAATTTTTCAATGCGTATAATCAAAGGCGAGCGTATTGGAATTATTGGTGCAAATGGTAGTGGCAAATCAAGTTTTTTGAAGTTAATTATTGGCAGTCTCAAACCAGATAGCGGTAAAGTAAAGCTTGGAACAAATTTATCTATTTCTTATTTTGACCAAAATCGCGAACAACAAGATCCAGATAAGACTTTATGGGAAACTTTATGTCCTAATGGTGGTAATCAGCTTAAAGTTGGTGCACGTTTTGTTCATGTACTAACTCATCTCAAGAATTTTATGTTTGATTCTAAACAAGCTACATCGCCAGTTTCGTCTCTATCAGGCGGTGAAGCTAGTCGCTTGCTTCTCGCAAAAATTTTAGCAGATCCTGGTAATTTTTTAATTTTTGATGAACCAACCAACGATTTAGATATGGATACTTTGGATATCTTAGAAGAAGTATTATCTCATAGTAAAAGCACCATGTTGATCGTCAGTCATGATCGTGAATTTTTAAATCGCATTACCACAAGATGCTTAGTATTTAAGGGTAAAGGTGAAATTATAGATTATTTTGGTGGTTACGACAATTATAATGAATGCAATAAAGTTAGTATCGCTACTAAAAAGATAGTATCTATTAGTAAAAATGAGCAAACTCCCAAAGAGCGCACGACTAGTAAGTTAACTTATAACTTACAACGAGAATTTGATTTATTGCCTGAAAAAATTGATAATTTCACTGCTGAAATTACTAAGTTACAAGAAATTCTAGCAGATACTGAGTTATTTGAGCAAAATCCTAAGAAGTTTAATAAAGCTATCAAGGATTTTGATTACAAAAAACTTGAACTTGAGCAAGCTGAATTGCGCTGGCTTGAACTTGCGGAAATTGTTGAAAATCTACGCAATAATTGTCATACGTAAATAATATTGATGTTCTTTTAACTGATGTAACTGACTAGTAACCTTTAAGATAAATAGCATAACTGCCCATAGGAGAAAAAATAGCACTACATAAGTTATTAGTATGCAAAGAAATTTACATATAACTTTCTTGAATTAACCTATATTTAATCATTTTCAGCTTTAATCTGGACCATAGTTTTGAGGAAAGTGCAAATAATAAAATGATAAAATTAGACTTCTCACGATTAAAGTCAAATCTAATATCTCAGCTAGAACTTGCTGAAGAAAAAGAAAAATTGATTGAAGAATTAGCGCCTGGCAAAACAAAACAGATGAATGTAGAGCCATATTCTAAAAAGAATATTACTTCAAAATTACAACTTCTTGTTAAAACTTTTTTTAAAACAGAAAGTAAAGATTATGTCCAAATTGCAAAACACGCGATTGATCTATTTTTAGAGGCTCAAAATGATTTCAAAAAATCATTGAATTTTTTTGATCCAAACAATCTAGGTCAATTAAGTCAATCGGAACAGTTAACAATTAAAGCAATAGATGCTCTGCAATTGTCAATCAAACACACTTTAAGTACCTTAGAAAAACCTAATCTTTCAATAAATACAACTAACGAGACACAAGAATCAGCAATAATGCAATCTAACGCTCTGATAGAATCACAAGATTACTTGATTGATATTATTAATCGCCTCAAAGTAATTAAGCTTATTAGTACCACTTTACATCTCGTGCAAAAAATGCAAGCCTTAAGATTGTTAGACTATTGCATAGAGTATTTGACATATCTAGTTGAATCAAAACATATTGAAAAAAATCTATATGAAAATTCTTTAATTATAGCTCGTAAATTTCAAGATAATGTACAGAGTCTCCAAACTATTGAGGAATTGAAAAATGGCTCAGAAAGTGGTTCATCATCTTCTCCAGAATCTGTTGGTGCGCAAATGGCAGTGTCAGAGGAAGAATGCGGCAGTAGATATAAGCATGCTCCTGGATCTAGACTGGAAAATGCTGAAGCCACAGAAGAAGCCAAGGTGAATGAAGTACATACTGAGCACGAACAACATGGTGGTCATGAAGTACATGAAGTACATACTGAGCATGAACAACATGCTGGTCATGAAGTACATGAAGTACATAGTGAGCATAACACTTCACATGAAGGTAAGTTATATGATGATCATAACACTAATACAAATCAAGCCCGTGGCACATCTAATGCAGAGTTGGAGCACATAAAAAATGAATTAGCTCAAGTTGTACGTTTTGAGCACACTACAAATAATCAAGTTCATGCTCAAGAAGTTCCGCATGCAGAAGTAACTCATACACCTAATAGGCATATAAAAAATCTATGATGATTCATACTTGTACTTTACATCTAAAACTACTCTTGAAAATCAACTTATTACCTATCTTTAATTCAAAATCATGCTCTAGTCTAGGTAGTGTCGATATTCAGAAAGAAATAATATATAACGAACCAAAGTAACCAATGAATGGAGGATTTTGGTATGTTATATGATTTAAGAGACGATCAATGAGAGGAGATAGAGGGCGTAGCGCAAAAATAATAGAAAATTTTTAGAGCTGTTATGTGCGTTGCTAGAACTGGAGCTCCGTGGAGAGCATTACCATCTGAATACGGCAACTGGCCCAATGTTCATAAAAGATTGATGAGATGGACTAAAAATGGAGTTTGGCAAATGATCTTCAACACGATTGTAGTTGACGAAAATAATGAATGGATAATGAGAGATTCGACAATAATCCGAGCACATCAGCACTCAGCTGGTGCAAGAAAAAATATAGAAACTAGTATGCAAGAACAAGAGCTAAGAAGGTCGAATGGTGGGTTTACTAGCAAACTTCATGCTTCATGCAATGCGCTAGGTAATCCATTGCGTTTCTTTATTACTGCAGGCCAAAGATCGGATTATATCAAGGCCTTAGATTTAATAAAAGACTGTAAAATGCAGGCATTATTGGCTAATAAGGGTTAGACGCAAATTATATTGTTGATGCTACAACTAGTGTTGGCGCTCAAACGGTTATACCTCCTCGTTCAAACAGAAAAAATCTAAGATATTATGATGTTGATTTGTATAAGGAGCGCAATGTTATTGAGAGAACGTTCAATAAACTCAAGTATTTTAGAGGAGTCGTAACTCGATATAACAAACTTGATATTGCATACTTCGCTTTCTTTCCTATCACAGCTCTTTATCTTTGGCTAAAGTAAATGTCGACACTACCTAGATACTAAGCAAACTTTACCAGATAATTTTTACTTATATCATACAACTGACTGACCAGTAGAATATAGATTAAAGATTGTGATATAAAGCATATTTTTATATTACGAACAAAAAACTAGGATAAGCAAAAATGAAGAAGCTGCATTATGTAAAGAGGTAATAGATTTACGAAAAAATACTTGTCTATAGGTAGTTAGAAATGCCGAAAATTGGGCTACTATGGTCTTGAAAAACTTTCAAATTCCTATATATTGCACTATATAATTTTATGAGTAGACGTATGCGTAATTTACTTAACTTACTGACTATTTTGATGTTAATTGGTTGCACTACGTCGTCGAGATTACATGAACAAAATACCGTAGAAGATTATAATGCAATGAAAGAGATTGGTAAATTTAAAACGTTTAATCAGACAGGTCCGATTGTTAATAATTTGGATGAAATAAGCGAAGAATTTTTAAATAGTATTACTGAAAATGTAATGGTATTGGAAATAGGAGCTGGATTTGGTTATGTCGCTCATAAAGCTTTAGAAAAAGGAGCAGAAGTCTATGCTAATGAAATTGATGAGAGGCATTTAGAAATCATTCAAAAAAACGCTCCTAGTTATAAAAAAAACAGGCTACATTTGATAAATAGCAAATTTCCTTTCAATATTAGCAGCGTAAAATTAAAAGTTAACTCCTTAGATGCAGTTCTTGCTCAAAGAGTTTTGCATTTCTTAAAAGGTTCTCAGTTAGAAAGAGGCGCCAAAGTTATATATGATTTACTCAAGCCAGGTGGTAGAGTATATGTAACCGTAAATTCGCCTTATGCTAATAATAAAAAAAAATTACTCCCATTTTTGGATGAGAATGTTTTGAAAATGGCATTCAAAAAAGTAGGATTTAGAATTGAGAAACTTTTTTATTTAGATAACTCTTCTGCATATTACAATGAAATAGCTTCAGATGGCAGAGAGAGAATTGGCTTAATAGCAACAAAACTTAAAAAATAGAAGTATAATTGAGGGGTGATATTAAGGGGTTGATTCTTTAATCTCTCTCTCAAGTTTAATTCCTCACCGCTTGCGGCTGAACTTGGTCCAGGACTGACCATGGAGAAGCACTTTGTTGCATAAATAAGAATTCAGTAGAAAATAGACTATAAAATAAAAATGAATTAAGGTTTAAAAAACTGAGCAATTTAAAATGGCAAAAAAAGAAAAGCCAAGAAAAGGAAAATACAAAGTAAGAAATTGGGGGCATACAATAAAGACCTAAAGAATAGAGGAGATTTAACGATCTGGTTTACACAAGAAGGAATCAGAAAATGGCTTGAGAAAGAGGAAAGTATACAAGGAAGAGGAAGGCAAAGAGAGTACGGGGAACATGGCAATCCAAACAATGTATACAGTTAGACAAGTATTTATTTAAGATTAAGGCAAACAGAAGGTTTTACGAGGTCTATATTAAAAACAATGGAAATAAATTTACCAATACCAGATTATACGACGGCATCGAGAAAGGCTCGTGATCTTTCTATGGATTTTGTGACAGTAAAGCCAAGAGGTAAAATTAATCTAATATGGGATAGTAGTGGGATAAAGGTAGTTGGAGAGAAGGAGTGGACTGATTATAAACATGGAACAAGACAAAAGAAAATATGGCGCAAAAACTTCATATAGGAGTTATGGATGATGGGAATATAGTTGCAGGAGAGGTGGTGATAGTGCTTACCGCCAAAAAAGAATGGGAGATTATATAAAACAAAATCAAAATTGCGAGAAAACCAAGTTTATTGGCCCACCTAGAGATGGTAGTAAAAATTATAGAAATAGACTGAGATGTTCAAGATAGTTTTTTCTTAAGAATATCATTCACTGCTTGTGGATTTAGCTTGCCACTAGATAATTTCATTACTTGTCCAACAAAGAAATCAAACAATTTATCTTTCCCTGCTTTATATGCTGCAACATGTGATGAATGATCTTTGATTACTTGATCAATTACTTGCTCGATTGCAGATAAGTCAGTTACTTGCTTGAGTCCTTCACGCTCGACAATAGTGCTAGCATCTTCACCTGTTTCAAACATAATCTCGAAAACTTGCTTGGCGAGTTTACCCGAAATGGTATTATCAGTAATTAACTTCAACAAATTGATAAATTTCTCAGCAGTAACTTTTGACTCATTAATCTCAAGATCTGCCTTATTTAACCTAGCAAACAACTCTGCAGTAATCCAGTTAGCTGCAAGTTTTGGTTCAACTTGCTTGACAACTTGCTCGAAATAATTAGCTACTTCTTTATCAGCAGAAATTATAGCAGCATCATAAGGACTTAAGCCCATTTGAATGATGTAACGTTTTTTCTTAGCATTTGGTAATTCTGGCAAACTATTTTTAATGCGCTCAACGTAATCTTTAGTTAATTTGAGTGGTAATAAATCAGGATCTGGGAAATAGCGATACCTATTAGCATTTTCTTTAGTACGAATAGTGCGAGTAGTACCAATGTTAGCATTAAATAACTTAGTTTCTTGATCAATCTTACCGCCATCTTCTAATACTTCGATTTGACGAGTGACTTCATAATCAATCGCGCGGATAACGTTGCGAATAGAGTTTAAATTTTTGACTTCACAGCGATTACCTAATACTTCTCCAGGTTTGCGCACAGAAACATTAGCATCACAACGCATCGAACCTTTTTCCATATCTCCGTCGCATGTACCAAGATAACGTAAAATACTGCGTAATTTTTTTACAAACTCACCAGCTTCAATACTTGATCTGATATCTGGCTCGGTAACAATTTCCATTAAGGCAATACCACAACGATTCAAATCAATTAAGCTGAGAGTTGGATGCTGATCATGTATGCTTTTACCAGCATCTTGCTCAAGATGGATGCGAGTAATGCCCACTCTAGTGGTTGTGCCATTTGGTAGATCAACTTCTACCACTCCTTTGCCAATGATTGAATGATAAAATTGCGAAATTTGATAACCTTGTGGCAAATCAGCATAAAAATAATTTTTACGATCGAAGGCTGACACTAGATTGATTTGCGCTTCTAAACCTAGACCAGTGCGAACTGCTTGCTCGACACAATATTCATTTAATACTGGTAACACACCTGGCATGGCAGCATCAACTAGCGATACTTGAGAGTTTGGCTCGGAGCCGAATTGAGTAGCCGCACCAGAAAACAACTTGCTTTTAGATAAAACTTGGGCATGAATTTCCAGACCAACTACTACTTCCCATTTACCAGTTTTACCTGCAACTAAACTCATCTTAAAACCCTCTTGGTACAATGCTAAAATCAATGCAACGCTCAAGTTCTGAAGCTACTCTAAATAATTTACCTTCTTCAAATCTATTAGTAATAATCTGCATACCAATTGGCAATTTTTTATTACTTAAACCAACTGGAATAGAAATGCATGGTAGACCAGCCATACTTGCTGGAATAGTAAAAATATCATTTAGATACATCGCTACCGGATCACTCATTGATGGACTATCTAAGCTAAATGCAGGAGTTGGAGTTACTGGTGTAAGCAAAACATCAACTTTGGTAAAGGCTTGATTAAAATCATTAGCAATTAAACGGCGCACCCTTTGCGCTTTACTGAAATAGGTGTCATAAGAACCAGCAGATAACACATAAGTACCGATCATTATGCGTCGACGCACTTCTTTACCGAAACCTTCACTTCTGGTGAGTTCGTACATTTCGTCTAGAGTCAGATTTTCACCTTTAGCACGAAAACCATAGCGTACACCATCATAACGTGCTAGATTTGATGAGGCTTCAGCTGGAGCAATTACATAATAAGCTGCCACCCCATATTTGGTATTAGGTAAAGTAACTTCAACGATTTCTGCGCCTTCAGCTTTTAAAATTTCTTCAGTTTCTTGCCATTTTTTAGAAATATCAGGATCAAGACGATCATCACGGTACTCTCTAGGAATACCTATTTTTAAATTTTTTATACCTTTATATAGAGAGCCAATTAAATCAGGTACTGGCAAGTTAGCACAAGTTGAATCTTTAGAGTCATGTCCCATCATTACTTGCGAAACTATTGCAGCATCCGAAACAGTCCTAGTAAAAAGCGCTGGTTGATCAAGTGAGCTGGCATAAGCTATGACTCCATAACGAGAGCATCTGCCGTATGATGGTTTAAAACCAACAATACCACAAAAAGCTGCTGGTAAACGTACGGAGCCACCAGTATCAGTAGCAGTAGCAGCCATAGCTATTCGCCCTGATACCGCTGCTGCTGAACCACCAGATGAACCGCCAGCTACTAAATCAATATCACTGCCCTCTTCTTTCCATGGATTAATGACACCGCCAAAATAACTAGTGTAGTTACTTGAGCCCATGGCAAATTCATCCAGATTAGTTTTACCAAGCATGATTGCCCCAGCATTAAACAGCTTACTAGTAACAGTTGATTCATAAGTTGGCACAAAATTTTCTAACATTTTTGAAGCGCAAGTAGTTTTAATACCTTTAGTACAAAAAATATCCTTGATCGCTATTGGAATGCCTTCTAAGACCTCTGCAGTATCATTGTTTATTTTGACATCAGCTCTTTTAGCTTGCTCAAGTGCATGATTGGCAGTTTCAGTGATATATGCGTTTAAACCGCGATGCTTTTCCATCGCGCGTAAATGTGCAATAGTTAAATCTACTGCTGTAAAATCACGAGCACGTAAGGCTTTTTTAGCTTGCATTATGGTTAAATGAGTGATTTCTGTGATCATTTATTCTATTACCTTTGGCACTGCAAAGTAACGATGTAATTCCTGGGGCGCATTAGCAAAAATATTATCCAACTCGCCATCAGTCACGTTATCTACGCGTAACGGTATGGGAAAATCACAAATGTTTACTAAAGGTTCAAGTGTATCAGTGTCTACTTCTTGTAAGCTATTAATTACATCTAAAATTTTGCCTAGCTCATTCCTATATATATCAATTTTCTCTTCAGAGACATGTAACCTAGCAAGTTTAGCAGTAGATAACACTTGTGATTTGGTAATGATCATAAGTTACTCATTTAAATTTTAATTATTTGCTAAAAAATTAAACTAATAGATTTACTAGAAAAGTTCAAGAGCTATTTTTTTCTCTATAACGCAATCCATCAAGATCATCTTCATGTAGTGTTGGCACCTTAAAATAACAAATATTCACTACCAAATCTCTTGATCCAATTCAAGACATATCAGGAATGGTACACTTGGTAAGCTAATGTTTTATAAAAACTATAAAATTATAAAGCTACATTCAGCGATGAGATTTAAGAAAGTGACGAACTTGCTTTGACCTGAGCTGCTATTATATTATCATTTTCTAGATGACTTTGGAACTTTCGACTTAAATTGATTCCTACCAATGCAATATCAAATAATAGGTTAGGATGTCACTAAACATCTATGACACTAAGCAAAAATAATGATTCGCAAGAGAAGCTAGCAATAGTTTGTGATTGATATTGACAAGTGGCTACTATTTCCTAAATCTTGAGTTTCAAGCGGAAAAAACCAAATTACTCTAAACCTAAAATAGATCTTTGTTAATATTTTTGAATACTCTAATACGTTGCTCATATACCTAGTGTCCCCTAGAATGGATGAGTACGACTCAATTGCGACTCATGCACCAAAAATTGTAAGTTTAAGAAACATTAAAAATGACGTGTAGTATGTTAACTATTATTTGAGTTTGGAGTAGCAAAAAGGCCGCCAAATTTATTATTAAACTTGCTAACTTTTGCGCTATTGGCATTAGCTTGGTTAATCCCTTTACCAGTCCACGCTGGATGCTTTCGAAAATCAACATCAACTATCAATTCGTCATCAGGATGAGTAGAAAAAGTAACGAAACTGTCTTTGCTATTAGAAATTTTTACTATCACTTGATGATATGGTGGATGAATATTTGGTTTCATGGTCCTTGCCTAATTTATGCTGTGACTTGATTTTTAATTTGTACTTTTTTAATTTTGTTTTTAAGCGCAATAGCGCCATCAGCCAAATCTTTGTTCGTCGCATTTAGCAAGAAGCTATCAATACCGCCATTAATATCAATTGACCTAACTGTATTACTGGCTAAGCGCAATTTAAGCGACTGGTTTAAAATATCGCTATATAAAGTAAAGTTTTGTAAATTAGGCCTGAATGTCCTTTTGCTCTTACGATTAGAGTGAGACACTTTATTTCCTGATAAAACCCCTTTACCAGTCAAATCACAACGTCTAGACATAAAAATCCTTAGCTTATATAAATTTCAAACAACCGTAAACGGTATAGGATAAGTGATTTCTTTGTCATAGTCAAGGGGTTTATTATCAAATATTAAGTTATGAGTTAATCGTATTTGTGTATCTCTTATAGCTAAGTTCATGCATTTTAACATATTTATTTTTTTAATCATTCAATAAATAACACCATAGTCTACTAAACTAAAGCACGGTATTAATTCTAATTGTCTCAATTTAAAACGCCATTTTATTGAAGATTAAGTAACTAAAACTTCTTACAAATGCACTTCATTAATGAACTTTGTTGCGCGAATATAAGTCCTAATTTTCCTCATGGTTTTGTTATGCAATTCTCACAGTTCAAGGCTTACCTAGGTCTTTCATTTTGTTTAGTATTAATAGAGAGATTTTTGCTTCACTGATTTGTTCTAGAATATTTTTGATTGTGACAATGGATGATGCAACAAGCGAGATATACTCTGTATTCTTCATAAAACAAGAAGATACCACAAGTAGTATGACAGCAATTCATGATGTAATTATTACCAGCAAGGACTTGTTAGTTCTTTGTACGTAGAGATAGGGGTCTCATTACGCCTACACACCTGTTTACTTGGTCAATGCTAGACAAAGAAAGGTCTACGCAAGTTGGTGAGTATGTCAGCACTTGGTACAGCTGATTCATGCTTACTCACCAGAAGATAGAGGTAGGTCAGAGCGACTATTTGGTAGTTGGTAAACGCTTTTTTTCCTCAAGAACTAAGAGTAGCTAGGATATCAACTTGTTGCCCAAGCCAATGCATATTTACAGAATATTTTCATACAGAATACAATGCAAGATTTGCTGTTAAAGCAGAGAAAGATAGATACTGCATTCATTGCTTATGTAGAGGTAGGGATATGTGCAGAATATCTTATGTATCCAAGAAGAAAAAATTGTAGCAAAAGATTAATGCAGTATCTTACGACAACATTTCTTTGCAAATCCACGGTCCACGTAAATTAATAACTTATGATCATCTATGGTAATATCTGATCCAGCACTAGGAACAAGAATGCGGTATGAAGTTAATGAGTAGTGCCGCTGGCTTTTGTATATTTGATGAATAATTGACGCTTTGCATGCAGTTACTCACAACTACACAAGCCCAGCAACAAAGAAATGAATTTTGTAATATTTAAGGAGGTAGCAAAGATGAGAGTAATCTCAGAAATTGGTCTGGCGCCAAGCGCAGGAAAAATATTGACCGCGAGCCTTCTATTTACATACTCGGCGTGTCTAGCCTTCCAATTAAGTTTTTGGCCATCATGCCATTCTCACGCCACCTTCTCAAAAGAATTCTCACTGATAATTTTTTGTTGAAGTTTAGTCTCTTTCTTGGCTTGCTATGGATCTATATTATTGACGAGCTGTTTCTTTTTGCTTGCAAACATTTTGCTCTAGTCTCTGCCAAGTGACCAAACTGGATAAGCACCGATTGTTAGTAGTTTTTTCTTTGCCTTTGCCACCGCTAGGCTTG
Organism: Rickettsia typhi; assembly: GCA_945905715.1. Lineage (GTDB taxonomy): Bacteria > Pseudomonadota > Alphaproteobacteria > Rickettsiales > JABSSG01 > JAGVLN01. Next base: position 2,159 of record CAMDPW010000019.1, on the reverse strand, counting down.
ACTAATAAATCATAGCTCTCCTGAGTCACCAAGCTTATATTGGGTATCTCATGGTTTGGAATTTCTAACTAATAAATCTGTTAATGACGCCAATAGTAGTCAATAGAAATCAATCATAGTAGGTGGCTATACCCAAGATACAGCCTATGTTATATCGATAATAATCCGAAATGGCCAATGTTAGGAAAAGATGGTCTAAATGGAAAATGGAGCGGGTGATGAGATTCGAACTCACGACATTTACCTTGGCAAGGTAACGCTCTACCCCTGAGCTACACCCGCATTGACCAATATTGCTTCTGGATGATAATGCAATTTTTTTTTTTTGCAAGTTATTAAATAACATTTTCTACAAGAATGTAACTAATTTAATAGCTATACAACAGCCTTTTTTGATCACTCCGCTTATTACATTATAGCCAATCGCTTTGGTACCATCATTTTGTACTGCTACGTCTAAGTGATGCACCTCATCTTGCTTAAATTTCTTAATATTATTACTTAACTCTTTTTCTTCTTCTCCTAATTGTTCTAATTGTTCCTCGTAATGATCAGAAATCACTTCCTCCACTGCAATAGTACAGGCCATAGCAGATTCTTTACCTAATTTAGCCATGATTACACCCAAACCATACGCAAGAACATTTATTAATGGGAGTAACAAAGTTGGACGTACATTCCTGCTTCTAATTTCCTCTTCAAAATATTGTAAGTGCTCAAGTTCAGCCTTTAACATTTCGCTCACTACACGCGCATCATCTCCTTTTAGCACTGATAATTGTCCCTGATATATTAGTTTAGCAGCATACTCTCCAGCATGATTAACTCTAATCATGCGATTAATTAATGACTTGTGCTGTTTATCTGATAAATGCATAAAATCTATCTTAAAAAATTTTTAGCTTATTGTAAACTCAATATTAATATTGTAATTTTAGAAATTCGCCATATGCTTACAGAATTATTTGTAAATTTCTGCGGGTGTGGCGAAACTGGTAGACGCGCAAGATTTAGGTTCTTGTAACGTAAGTTGTGGGGGTTCAAGTCCCTCCATCCGCACCAAAAGATTATATTAAAAGGATTATTTAAATCATTATGAAAATTCATGAATTATCAAATAACAAACTTGAAAGAGAGTATGAGGTTACTATTCCTGCCAAACAGATTGCAGAAGAAATTGAGAATAAAGCATCAGAACTGGCAAAAACAGTTAGATTAGATGGCTTTAGAGAAGGAAAAGTACCGGTCTCTCTTGTTAAACAGCGATACAAAGACAGTATATTACAGAATCTTTTGGATACTCTTATAAATCAAACATCGCAAAATATAATCAGTGAAAATAAATTACGCTTAGCTTGTAGACCAGATGTTAATATATCACCTTTTGAAAAAGGTAAAGACTTGGAATACAGGGTGAAATTCGCATTGCTACCTGAAATCTCTGAGATAAATTATTCTCAATGCGGTATAGAAGAGTTGATTTGTGATATTGACGTTGAGGACGTAGAGCGAGCACTTATAGATTTACAAAAAAGCAAGAAGACATTTGAGAAAGCTAAAGATAACATAGCAGCAAAAGAAGGGGATGATATCGTAATTGATTATGTTGGTTATATTGATAAAAAAGAGTTTGAAGGTGGTAAAGCCAACGATTATAGATTGGAGCTTGGCTCAAACCAATTAATTTATGGTTTTGAATTGGGCTTAATTGGATTAAAATCAGGTGATTCTACTAAGTTAGATTTAACATTTCCTAAAGATTACAACATAAAAAATTTAGCAGGAAAAAAAGTAGTATTTGAGGTATCAATAAAAGAAGTGCTTAAAGCAACTTTGCCGACACTAGACGATGCGTTTGCAAGGCAGTTTGGCATGTCGAATTTAGCAGAGCTTAAAAAAACAATGCGATCTAATCTGGAAAAAAGATACGCTCAACTCAGCTACAGCTTAATGAAGAAGGAGTTATTAGATCTGCTAGATCTAACAGTTCAATGCGATCTACCGACAAGCGTGGTCGAGAAAGAGTTTTTGAGTATTGTAAAACAACTTTCTAGTCCAAACCAAAGTAACGCAGATCTTGAGAAAGAATTAAAAATCAAGTACCAAAAAATCGCTGAACGACGTGTAAAACTTGGTTTTCTACTTTCTAAGATTGCAGA
>CAMDPW010000018.1 GCA_945905715.1 Rickettsia typhi | reverse complement strand
ATTAGATTGGCATGGTAAACGAAATATGATTAGATGTGTAGTGAAAAGAATTGAAATTGGAAATGAAGAAATCAATGTTGTGTATAAAGTAAACAAATTGCCCGAGTATAAAAATAATGATAGTGCGCAACATTGTTGTAACAGTACGTAAGACTCTCGCCTCATACAGCTCTTGCTTATTTTAGGATGGGGAGTATGTGCTAATGCACAAATAGCTTGACATTTTCCGTTTCGTTGAAGTATAGGTCAAAAAATCACCATCTGTATTACAAAACAAATCATGATTTTTGATGGCTTTTCTATATCAATCTAAGAAAAAATAAGTGAATCGAAATTACTAGAAATATTAAAAATCAGCTAACCCTTGCACACTCTTTCTAAAATGCAAAGCAGCTTACTGCTCATGCGGAATTATTACCTAAGCACCGGACTTTGGTTCATTGGTAAAAAATAGTTCTAGGTTGTCTAAATTATGGTCGAAATATGTGTAAGTACTTTTACTTTCCTGTAATTACTGCTGTGAATCCCCATACATTAACTGTTGAGGTAAATTTTTAAATGATGCAATAGTACCGTCATTATTAAACATAATCACAAATGTCCTATCGTATACATCTCCATGCCATTTGCCAGGCTTTGGTCTAACCCCAAACAAAGCTGTCATATCTGTAATTACTTTATGTTCCCAACAAATAAGAACTATCTTGTTATTAAGGTAGGGATTTTTTAAAATATCAGACACCATCTGAGGATATTGATCTTTTGTGTAGTTGGTATTAATTGTTAAACCTAACACATTCGCAGTGGGCTTAACTGTTTCTATAGGCCTTTCGGAATGACCTCCACTACTACTTTGGGCATAAATAAACTCAGGTATACCGACCCCTACTAGTGAATTTGTAAAATATACCGATAATGCTGCAGCTCTTTCATATCCTTTTGTTGACAAAATCTCACCTATGGGAGGTTTTTCGCCGTGCCGTATAATAATAACTTGTGCTGGCGTGGCAATCGCTGTATGGCTAAAACTGTAGGTTAATATACATACTAAATACATAAACAAAAATTGGCGTTTAAATGTGTTTTGAAATTTTGATTTCATTTCTATCTCTTACTTGTAAATTAAGTTGCGTGATTTTTATTAAACAATTGTTGACAGAACTGATATATACTGACGATATGCCTTGTATATAAATAATTGCAATTCTTGCTTTCATATTATAGCCCTTATAGAAATGACACTAGAAGTGGAGTGTTTAATCTTTTAATCCTTTACTCCCAAGGTGTGATTATAACTTTTAATTTAATACTACTCCTCTTATGTTGAATTGACACTAATCAAAATTGAGTCTTAAAAAGATTAATTCTTTTATCGCATAAAATCTAGATAAAACTGTATTTGCTTCTATGTCTCTGTTTTTAGATATCAAGTGATTTTTTTCGTGTTTTAAAGTTTTATCTTCCAAATCTAATGCTGAATTTCCAGGATGAATCATAATTTCAGCGTATTCGAAACCATTTGGAATAAAAAATTTTCTTAGTATATCAGAATTGATACTACATGAATGTAAAATACTAAAAAAGTAAATATTTGTACTTGTGTCGCATGAGAATGAGTTAATGATATTGAAAAATTTAAGGATAATAAATTTTATAATATTTCCGTTCCAAATAAATGAAATATTCTTACTGATAAGTATCGTATGAAATAATTTTTCGTTTATAATTCTAATATTAGGTATTTTATATTGATTAGCAACCTTATAAACAATATTAAAAATACCAGGAATCATATGAATATGGCGATGACTATTAATGTGGTCAATGACTAAATTAGTCTGTTTTAAATATTTAATTTGTGCACATAATTCTATTTCTATTTCTTTAAGAATGGCTTTTTTGCGCATTAATACTGCAACACATAAACCAACAAAGCTATATCTAAATGTATTGTTTGATTTTGTTAATAATGGTAATACAGCATGACCTGCAATGCTCTTGCCAATGGTGATATTGAAATGTAATCCAGTTTTTATTTGTGGGTATATTTTACATAGTGAGATAGCATCTTTAGTATAAATCTCGTTTGGAAAAATACTTACAGAATATAATGTATCATACTTCATCATTTGCGAGATGGCGCTGTTAACGCCAAGACTAATGCCTGCATCGTCGGCATTAAAATATATATTATTGTTGCTCATTATGGTTATTTTCTAATACTTGACCAAAATATAGAGGTCTTTTTTTTGATTCTATGTGAATTCTACCAATATATTCTCCTATAATACCAAGTATGATCATTTGAATGCTAAAAACAAAAACAATAACGCATATTATAGTGGCATAACCACTATTTGCTGAGCTGTCATTATTAAAATGTTCAAAGATCGTATATAATCCGAAACAACTGGACAATACAGCTGTGCAAGCTCCTGTATAGCTTGCAAGACGCAGCGGCTTAATAGAAAATTGTATTATACTATTCACTGCAAGTTTTGTAGATTTTGCTAAGTTATAGTGTGTTTTACCAGAAAATCTTTTTGGTGCTACAAAATCAATATATGCCTCATTTGAAAAGCCAATCAACATTAAAGTAGCGCGAAACATTCCTTCTCTTTCATCAATTTTTTTAATGTAATCAACATATTTTCTATCAATGAGACGAAAATCAGGCATGTTTGATGCAATCTTAACATCAGAAATAGTATTAATAAATTTATAATAAAGTGTGACAAGAATTTTTCTAAATACTGATTTTTCCATATTATCAGTACATTTTGTAAACACAATCTCGTGCCCATCTCGCCATTTTTTTATCATTGATGGGATCAAAGATGGGGGATGTTGTAGGTCAGCATCAATAAAAATAACAGCATCTCCCTTTGCATGCTCAAGTCCAGCTCGCATTGCAACTTCATGTCCAAAATTCTTAAAGAAATTTATTATTTTAACTTTACTATTTTGCTTCATTATTGCGTTACATATTTGTAGCGTTTTGTCTGTGCTGCCATCATTAACGAAAATAATTTCATATGTTATGCGCTCTACTGTAGACAAGTATTTAGAAAGCTGTGAATACAGTTCCGTAACATTACTCTCTTCATTATACGCTGAAACAACAATGCTAATCAATTTACTCATTATGATACATGTATAAACATCTATAATTTTTGCTGTCACACATGACTTGCTTTAGATTGCGCCTAAAAGACTTGCTTTCAATTGAATTCAATGCTTCATTACCAATCACTATTAGTGTGCCGTCAGACAATTGTTCTAATTCTTTTTCATTTTCTAAAAGTTTTACTCTGTCACCAGAGTAGAATCTTGATGAATATTCAATTTTAGTCTTAAAGTATAGTACGTCATTTTGACTATTCATCCGTACGAATTGTACGTATTTCTTATCTGAATTGTCCAGCATAATATTCAAAAAATTCGTACTCATTACGCATATGATAAGAATAGGACAAAGGGAAGTAGTAATAAAAAATAGCAATTTTTTTATACCATTTTTTTCAAAAAAATACAGTATCAATATAGAAAATGGCACAATACAAAACATACCATATGATAAAATGATATTTCTTGCTACTATAAAAAATATAATTGGAAAGAATGCAAAGCAACTAAAAAAAACTACATCTACACTGGGTTTACTTTGCAGTAGTGTATATGGTTTGTAAACAAATGACATAATTGGATAAAAAATCCATGGTACAGTTGATACTACAAAATACAGCAACATCATACCTAATGGTTGATTATGAGCATGACCATATAAATCACCTTTCCATCCTGAGATTAAAAATCTACCGAGGTGCTCTCCGAATAAAAAATAATGCAAAAACCCAGGATTTCTAATTTCTTCCATGATATACCATGGCAAAAAAATTAACGTTGATAACAAAAAGCCAGTGATAATATTAAATTTCTTAAAGAAAAAAAACCATTTTTTATATATCGTTAAATATATAGTAAGTGGAATCACTATCATTACAACGCCTATTGGACCCTTTGCAAGCATTGATAGCCCCAGCGCTATAAAAAACATGTAAGAACAAAGTATGCTGCCATTTTTTTCTAAACGAATCCAGGCGCTTAACATTGAAACAGATATACAAAATATCAATACGCTTTCTGTCATAACCATTCCTAACATTCCAATAAATGCTGGAGTACTTACAAGAATAGTAGCTAAGATTATCGCACGCTGAAAATCATACAGTTTATAAAAAACTGCATATACAATCATCACAAGAAATACACCGAAGAGAAAATGAGGTAATCTAGCAGCAAACTCATTAATGCCAAACATTTTAAATGATGCAGCAGTAATCCAGAACGATAATGGTGGCTTTGCAAGAAATGGAATTGATGGTTCGATGTATGGCGTAATAAAATTATTACTCTCTGCCATGCGCATTGCAATGCCAGCATATCTAGCTTCTGTTTTGTCATATAGATCATATGAACCAAGAGATGTAAGTCTCAACAACAGAATAAGACATACTACAGCAACGCATATAAGTGCACCACTCTTAGTCATTATATTAACAAAGCATTGATTACTCTTGAATAATTTAGTCATGCTTATATAAATGCCTTTGAATGGATTGGTAGATGAGTAACATTTTTTTTATTTATTCATTGCAATTAAAAGCATAGTTATTAAATCTTGTTAAATTACTATCAAATTGTAATTTGATAGTACCAACTGGTCCATTTCGATGTTTAGAAATAATAACTTCAGTGAGATGCCTAACTTGATCCATATCATTTTGCCATCTAGCATAATCTTCAGTACCTTGTTTTGGCTCTTTCCGTAAAAGATAATATTCTTCACGATAAATGAACATAACTATATCTGCATCTTGCTCAATACTGCCAGACTCTCTTAAATCAGATAAAAGTGGTTTTTTATCTTCTCGCTGCTCTACAGCTCTTGATAACTGTGACATTGCTATGACTGGGATATTTAATTCCTTAGCTATAGCTTTAAGTCCCTGGGTAATTTCTGAAATTTCTTGCACGCGGTTCTGATCTCGGTTTGAACCAAGTGAAGCCCTCACTAATTGCAAATAATCTATAAATAAAATTGCACAATTATGTTTGCGCTTTAATCTTCTAGCTCTTGTACGAAGCGCTGAAATAGTTAAAGATGGCGTATCATCCATATAAAAAGGTAAATTTTGTAAGTTTTTGGCAGCATTCACAATGCTAGCAAATTCTTCTTCATCAACATGCCCTGTTCTAAGTTTCACAGTACTCACAGCTGAGAGCATTGAAATCATTCGACTAGCTAACTGCTCAGAAGACATTTCCAAAGAAAAAAATCCAACAGAACCAGGTTTCTTATTAATATATTCTTCTGGATGCAATTTTTTTTGTTGATCGTAGTTCTTTTGCAATACCATACTACAATTCAATGCTAGATTAACTGCTAACGCTGTCTTACCCATTGATGGCCTGCCTGCTAAGATTAATAAATCTGAATTTTGAAAACCACCTAAAATTTCATCTAAATCCACAAAATCAGTTGCTACTCCAGAAACTTTTCCTTTGTTTTGAAAGGCAAGCTGTACTTTATGAATAGCCGCAGTAAGCGGATGTTTTATTTGTAAAAAACCTTTGTTTTGCTCCAGATCATTAGCAGCTAAATTATATAGTTTTTGTTCAGCAACCTCAATTTGATCGTGAGCTGAAAGCTCTATTTCTTTATCAAATCCATCATTAAAAATCTCTTCGCCAATTTCTATCAAAATACGTCTTATGGCTAATTCGTATATCGCTTTACCATAATCAGTAATATTGATAATAGTGACAGCTAGAGCAGCTAAATCAGCTAAATATGCTGAACCACCTTTTTCTTGCAATGCCTCGTCTTTATCGAAATAATTTTTAAGCGTAATAGGATTTGCTACAATACCTTTATCTAAAAATAATAAAATTGTTTCGTAAATACGCTGATGTATTGGCTCGTAAAAATATTCAGCTAACAAGAAATCGTTTACTTTATGAATTGCTTCATTATTAGTCAAAATAGCCCCGAGCAACATCTGTTCTGCCATAATGTTATGTGGAATAACTCTAACAAGACTATTTTGGATATTATCTTTAGCTTTCATTATCATTGCAAATATATTATTTTGATTTATAGAGTTGATTGGATCATAATATTTATTAAAAACAGATTTTCAAGTAGTTTTATTATGCAACTAGTAAAATTTATTAAAACTCATGGCTTAGGTAATGATTTTGTAATTATACCAAACTTTACTAAAATCTTAGATCTATCTACGAAACAGATTGCGGTTATTTGTAAACGAAGAACAGGTATAGGCTGTGACCAATTAATTTTGCTCGAACATTCTCAAATAGCAGATTGTAAAATGATAATTTTTAATGCAGATGGTAGCAAGGCTGAAGCTTGTGGAAACGCTGCTAGGTGTGTTGCTCTAATCCAAATGAACGAACAAGTTGTTAATGATATCACAATTGAAATTAATGCAAATACTTTTAAAGCTAGTCGCAATGGTCATAATATCATCTTAAATATGGGTAAAGCAGATTTTGCCTGGCAGAAAATTCCGCTAGCGAAGTCACTGACAGAACTGCCAGCAAATTATTTTTTGCCATTACCAGTGCCGATAGCAGTAAACGTAGGAAATCCTCATGCAATTTTTTTTGTAAATGACTTAAATTTATTTGATTTGAATAAACTTGGACCTAAAATTGAACATGATTCTTTATTTCCAAACCGTATTAACGTTACTTTAGCGCAAATCATTAATCAAAATACTATTTCCATTGAGGTCTGGGAAAGAGGTGTCGGCATAACTTCTGCTTGTGGCACTGCTGCTTGTGCTACTGCTGCGGCTGCATATCAGTTGAAATTCATTCAAAGTCATGTGTCTATTTTATTTAAAGATGGATATTTAACAATTAATTTGCTAAAAGATAATACAATTGAAATGATCGGGGAAGCTCATATAACTTTTGCTGGCGAATATTGCTTATATTAAAATATGTCACAAGAAATAATTACTTTTGGTTGCAGACTGAATACTTACGAAAGTGAGGTAATTAAAGGAGTTTTGCAAAAATCTCAACAACAAAATGTAATAGTATTCAACACTTGCGCTGTTACCAAAGAAGCTGAAAGACAAGCTATGCAGGCCATAAGAAAAGCTCGTCGTAATAATCCAGATAAGAAAATTGTTGTTACTGGCTGTGCCGCTCAAATTAATCCTGCAAAATATACAGCCATGCCTGAAGTAGATCAAGTTTTGGGTAATCAAGAAAAATTAGTCGCAAAAAATTATCTTTCTATAAGCAATAATGAGCGGGTAAAAGTGAATGATATTATGTCAATTACAGATACTGCAGTGCATATGGTTGACAGTTTTGATGGAAAAACACGAGCCTTTATTCAAATTCAAAATGGCTGTAATCATCGTTGTACCTTTTGCATTATACCTTATGGCAGAGGTAACAGTAGGAGCGTAGCAATCGGTGCAATTGTTGAGCAAGTAAAATTGTTAGTCAAACAATCTTTCAGAGAAATTGTTTTAACTGGGGTTGACATTACGGATTATGGGTTAGATTTACCTGGCAAACCTACTCTTGGACAGATGATTAAGAGATTATTAATCCTCGTGCCAGACTTACCAAGATTAAGACTTTCTTCTATTGATGTCGCTGAAATTGATGATGGATTATTTGAGTTAATTGTAAATGAACCAAGACTCATGCCGCATATTCACATCAGTTTGCAGTCAGGAGATAACCTAATTTTGAAAAGAATGAAGCGTAGACATACTCGCGAAAATGTAATTGAATTTTGTCAAAGAGTTAGATCTAGGAGACCTGAGGTTACTTTTGGAGCTGATATAATTGCTGGTTTTCCAACTGAAACTGATGAGATGTTTAATAACACTCTGAGACTTATTAACGAAGCTGGCATTCAGTACGTTCATACTTTTACCTTTTCTGAACGTGAAGGAACTCCAGCTGCACGTATGCCCCAAGTAGATTTACCCATACGTAAAAAACGTGCAAGATTATTACGTGAGGCTGGACAAAATGAGCTAGATCTATTTATTAAATGCAATCTAAATAAATTATATCAAGTTATTATTGAGCAAAATAATTTTGGTCACACTGAAAATTTTTTGAAAGTTCAATTTCAACAAAAACTTGAACCAGGAATAATTGTAGCTGCTAGAATTATTAGCTATGATCGCGGTAATCTAGGCGCAATCGTGGTAAACTAAGCATGAGTTGGTTACAAAAATTAAAACAAGGTTTAAGCAAAACTTCAAATAAAATTACTGCAAGTTTAAATACTGTTTTTATAAAAATTAAATTAGATCAGCAAATTTTAGATACACTCGAAGAAGCATTAATTGCTGCAGATTTGGGTACAAAGACTAGTAATGATATTATTGCTCAACTTTCCAAACACAAATTTAATAAAGAAGTTGCAATTGATGAAATCAAGAGCGATCTAGCTAAAATTATTAGTACAATACTAGAGCCAGCTACGAAAACAATTAATATTAATAATCATCCTCATATTATTTTAGTATGTGGGGTAAATGGTAATGGCAAAACTACTACTATTGGTAAACTTGCTGCTAAATATGTTAAAGATGGGTTTAAAGTCTCTTTAGCTGCTTGCGATACTTTTCGTGCTGCAGCAATTTCTCAACTAAGAGTATGGGCTGATCAAAGTAAAACTGAGTTCATTTCAGGTCCTGAAAATTCAGATCCAGCTAGTATTGCTTTCAAAGCTATCGAATCTGCTAAAGTAAATAATACTGATATCGTTTTGATTGATACAGCTGGAAGACTTCATAACAAAACTAATTTGATGGATGAATTATCTAAAATTGTACGCATAATCAAAAAGCAAGATCACACTGCGCCACATGACATTATTTTAATAATCGACGCTACTACTGGTCAAAATGCCATCCAACAGCTAGAAATATTCCATAAATGTGTTAATATTACTGGCTTGATCATTACTAAGCTAGATGGCACTGCTAAAGCTGGTATTGTAGTGTCTTTAGTACGAAAATTTAACATTCCAATTTATGCGGTTGGTGTTGGCGAGCATATAGAGGACCTAAATTGCTTTAATTCAGTTGATTTTGCAAAAAATTTACTTGGGCTGTAATTAATTTTGTTCATTTATTACTAATTAGTTGTTACATAATCATTGACTCAATAAAAAATTATAGTTTACTCTTAGGTAATATTTAGTAAATAAAAAAATGATTACATAAGATGCGATATAGTATTGATTCTCTTATAGTCTGTGGGTTCTTACTGTGCAATTTAGTATATGGTATTGTTACTGGACTTAAAACTAAAGATATGATCGATTAGTAGCGGCAATCTTTGCAACTTTTATTGAAGATGGTTCTACTTACTATATAGAGAAAGTTATTACTTCTGAGATAATTTTTATTTTTACTTTTATGGGTATTCTTTTTAGCAAATCCCTAGGTGATGTAGCAATGCATTGAATGTGTTTTTGAATATACCATTTACCCTCGCTGTTACTGCAGAATTAGCTATCTTCATTTGTTATCTACTATTGTGTTATCTACTATTGGAGGTATTAGATCAGTTACTGCAACTGATATAATACAATTTGCCATGATTGTTATCGCTATACCAATGATTGATAACATTGGCTTAATTGAAATTGCTAGATATAAAATGCTGATAGATAAAATTCCCATAGAAAAACTTGATCCCACTCTTATTTCGAAGGAAACTTTGATTCTTGGGATAATTGTCTTTTTTATTAAATGCATACCATTTGAAATGCCAGCAATGATTCAACGTTTATTAATGGCAAGAAACACTAAGCAAATACAAAACTCTATGAGAATTGTGGCTATGATTGACTTTCCATTTATGCTCATTACTAGTACATTAGGTTTAGTCTTACTTGTGTTATATCCAAATGCCGTACCAAATAGCGTGGTTACCTTAATTAATTATGAATCATACACCAGTATTAATAAAAAGTGTAACTGTAGCTGGCCTCTTATCCATTATCATGTCCACAGCTGACTCAATTTTAAATAATGTTAGCATTGCTCTTGTTCATGATGTAATTAAGCCCATACTATCATTACACACCAAAAGTGAACTACTGCTAAGAAAGTGAGTACAGTAGCTTTTGGTGCACTTAGCATGGTCGTTGCGTTACAATTCCAAAGTGTATTTGATATCTGGCTTAGTTTTTACGGTATATGGCTCGCTACAGTTTTAATTCCTCTTATCGCTAGTATTTATGATAAAATAATACCTTCAAAATACTTTGTATTTTTAGTAATAATTGGATTATTTAGCTTATTTCTATATAGTAAATTGCAACTATTTAGCATTGATGCATTAGCGCCAACTTTTATTCCTAGTGTAATCTTGTTTACCTTATTATACAATCTTACCAAAACACACAACAGAACAAAGAAACAATCACTTTGATACAAGAATACTAAACATCAAGATTGGCTACTTTTTTAGCATTAGCTTGGATAAAATCACGTCTTGGTTCTACTACGTTACCCATTAAGGTAGAGAAAATCTCTTCTGTAGTATCAATATCTTCTATGCATACTTTCAGTAGAGTGCGATGTGCAGGGTTAAGAGTAGTCTCCCATAATTGATCAGCGTTCATTTCACCCAAACCTTTAAAGCGGTTTGACGAGCAACCTTTTTTACCAAGAATGAGTACATAGTTTAATAATTCAGATGGATATGATAATGATGCGGTAATGTTTTTATGTATCACATTACAACTAGTCACAAAATATGGTTTGAATTCTTTGCCATATTCACTTAAACGCTTCACCTCAGGAAAATGTAACAACTTACTATCAAAAATAAATTTTTCACTAAGACCTCTAAAATGTCTTATAAATTCTATTTTGTCTTTCTCAATATAATTATAGCTCCAACTGATATGATTGCTATCGCTAATACTTGCATTTAAAATACCAATGATCTTGCTTAAGGTTTCCTCAACGGAAATATTATCAATAAGCCATTGTTCATCACATAGATCATTTAATAAGCAGAGCTCCATTAAATGCACTGGTACACGATGAGAAATGCTTTCTAATAAATTTTTATAGTTGCTCAGTTTATTAATAAATGTTTTAAGTTCTTCACCAACTAAAATTTTTTTATTACTAAAGCTTGCGGTAAGTTCGTTAGTAGCCTCTGTAATTAAATATTCTTGTAAAGCTTTGTCATCTTTTAAATATGTTTCACTACTGCCACGTTTTATTTTATAAAGTGGAGGTTGAGCTATATATAAATAACCTTTTTCAATAATTTCACGCATCTGTCTATAGAAAAAAGTAAGTAATAAAGTGCGAATATGCGCACCGTCAACATCGGCATCAGTCATAATAATAATTTTATGATAACGAATATTACCTATATTAAAATCATCTTTACCAATACCACCGCCAAGTGCAGTAATTAAAGTACCAATCTGCTCAGAACCTAGCATTTTGCCAAATCTTGCGCGCTCTACATTAAGAATTTTTCCTCGCAATGGCAATATAGCCTGAAACAATCTACTTCTTCCTTGCTTAGCACTACCACCTGCTGAATCTCCTTCTACAATAAATAATTCAGACTTAGCTGGATCACGCTCCTGACAATCGGCAAGCTTACCTGGTAAATTAGCCACATCTAAGACACCCTTCCGTCTAGTAAGTTCTCGTGCTTTTTTTGCAGCTTCTCTTGCATTTGCAGCTTCTATAATCTTAGCAATGATAGTTTTTGCATCACTCGGGTGTTCTTCAAGCCATTTATCTAGAGTTTCAGCTACAATACCTTCAACAGCTGTTCTTACTTCTGAACTAACTAATTTATCTTTAGTTTGTGAAGAAAATTTTGGATCTGGTACTTTTACTGACAAAATACAACTTAAGCCTTCTCGCGCATCTTCACCAGTAAGGGTTGTTTTAGTTTTTTTGTTTAGATTGTTGTTTTCAGCATATTTATTAATCGTACGCGTTAAGGCGGCTTTATAGCCAATCAAATGCGTACCACCATCTCTTTGTCTAATGTTATTAGTGAAGCACAGGATGTTTTCGTGATAACTATCGTTCCATTGCATTGCCACTTCTACAGTGATTCCATCTTGCTCGCCTATTACTACGATTGAGTGGTGCGCTGCAACTTTACTGCGATCTATATATTTTATATATTCTTCAATACCGCCTTTATACAAAAATTCAGTTTTTTGTGGTTCAGCACTTTTCAAATCTTCAATAACAATACTTACCCCAGAATTTAAAAAAGCCAATTCTCTTAGTCTATGCTCTATTGTTGCGTAATTAAATTCAATTGCGCTAAAAGTATCCCTAGATGGATAGAAGATAATTTTAGTACCTTTTTTACCAGGAGCGTCACCTATAACTTTTAGTGGAGCTACTACATTGCCATATTCAAAGCGAATGAAATGCTCTTTACCATTACGCCAAATAATGACCTCCAGCCACTCAGATAACGCATTTACTACTGAAACCCCTACACCATGCAAGCCGCCAGAAACTTTATATGAATTTTGATCGAATTTGCCACCAGCATGTAGTTGCGTCATAATAACTTCTGCAGCAGACACGCCTTCGCCTTCATGTATATCTACTGGTATACCACGACCATTGTCTTCGACTGAAACAGAGCCATCTGTATTTAAAATTACCATTACACAATTGCAATATCCTGCCAAAGCTTCATCAATCGCATTATCAACTACCTCGTAAACCATATGATGTAAGCCTGAACCGTCATCAGTGTCTCCGATATACATTCCTGGTCTTTTACGTACTGCTTCCAATCCTTTCAGTACTTTAATTGAGTCTGCGCTATAATTTTCTTCAGTATTTTTCATATTTACCTAACATTATTAAACACTTAGTAACTGCGAGTTTTCTATCTTAAAAAACTGACTATTTTTTCTTATTGGCCCAAATATTTCATTATCAGTACCGGTAATCCAAGTTTGCGCCTTCGTGTCTTGTATTATTTGGCACAAAACATCTCTTCTTTTTTCATCCAGATGCGCAAACACCTCATCTAATAACAAAATTGGCGTTTGTTGGCGCCACTTGATCTGCGCAAACACTTCCGCCAAAAACACTGATAACAGTAACGATTTTTGTTCACCAGTGGAGCATTTATCTGCCTGTAGATTCTTAGTTATGTAGTATACTAGTAAATCTGATTTATGTACACCAGCATTTGTTCGTCCTGTCAACATATCTATATAACGATTTTTACTTAAAACCTCACTAAACTCTCCCTCTAACTGTACTGCTGGCAATTTATGAATCTTTGACTCGAGCTCACCAGCAATGACCATTCTTGCTTTTGGGAATGGATGATCGATTTCACTCATAACTTCGCCAATATATTCAATAACTTGTACTCTGCTTGTAGCAATAAGTACCGCTATCTGTGCCATGTTGTTTTCTAACACTCTTATCCAATCTACATCATAATCTCTACCTTTTAACAACTTTGCTCTTTCTTGCATATAGCGTCCATACTTTATAAGATGCTTAGCATGATTTAGTTCAAAATTTTGTACGATGCGATCCATATATTGACGTCGTATTGAAGTACCGCCGATAAATAATTGATCCATTTGTGGTGTAATCCATGAAACTGAGATCAATTTACTTAGTTCCACATGATTCTTGATATTACGATTATTGACTCTAACAAAGCGTTTTTGTTTATTTTCTTCGTTTCCTTCACACCACGTTTCTATTATGCCAGGTCCATAAAAACTTTCTATTTCACTGCTCAAATACCAAGAATAGATTTCTTCGCTTAAATTACTATTTATGTCCGAGAGTTTACAACTTCTTATGCCTCTACCTGGTACTAACAAAGAAATTGCTTCTAGAATGTTAGTTTTACCAGAGCCATTAGGTCCGGTTATAATAATATTATTATACTGAGAATCTGCTATAATATCTAGTGCTAAGTAATTGCGAAATCTACTTAATTTTAACTTAACTGCTCTGACAACAGATATAACATTTTGGTTATTTACCAGATCCAATTTATACTCTCATTGGCATCAAAATATATTTAAACGATTTATCGCTACTATCTTCAACTAAAATTGAAGAAAATGAGTCTTTAATGGATAATATTACTTTCTCACCTTTAATTGCCATCATTCCCTCCAATAAATAACGAGCATTAAAGCCTATTGTTAATTTGTCAGTAATATTTGATTCAACTTGTATAAGTTCTTCACTACTTCCACCAAACTCACTACTAGCGGAAAAGATAATCGTATTATTCTCTATACAAAGCTTAATGCCGCGAGATTTTTCATCAGTAATTGTTGATACTCTATCAATGGCCTTGGCAAATAACTTAGTATCTGCCTCTACTCTAAATTTATTGTCTTGGGGGATTAATCCCGTATAATCTGGAAATTTTGCATCTATTAATTTTGATATTAATTTAATATCGTTACTTTCTACTTGAATTTTACGTGGTGAAATTGATAAATGTATTTCACCTTTAAATTCATCAATAATTTTTCTCATTTCATTGACCATTTTTTTAGAAACAATTACTGATGGTAAACTACTTAAATCCTCCTCTATATTAACCGACACTATACATAATCTATGACCATCAGTGGTAACTGCGTGTAAACATTTATCAAAATGTAAATGCATCCCATTTAAATTATATCTGGTATTCTCATTGCATATGGCAAACTTGGTTTTATCAATTAACTCTCTCAATTTGCTACTATCAATAGAGAATTTACAGTTAAAATCATCGCTATCAATTACTGGAAAATCACTGGCGGGCAAAGTAGATAAAAAAAAATTACTTTTACCAGAAGTGATTTTTAAAAGCATTGGATTGTCACTTGTGATCTCGAGTGTTATTTCATGATTGTCATCAAGCTTACGCACGATATCAAAAAGCATATGAGCAGATACCGTAAAAGACCAGCCTTGGACTACTTGTGTATGTATTTTTTCTGTAACTGCTATACTCATATCTGTAGCGGTTAGCTCTAAAACTCCCTCGGAATTAGAAAAGATTTTTACGTTAGATAAGACTGAGATCATATTGCGACGCTCAACAATAGTTTGCACATGAGCTAGAGCTTTAATTAATGCGAATTTCAAAATATTAAGAGAAAAAATTTGATTCATACCTTAATACTGCAAAATTTTCTTAAGTAATCTTATATCTTCACTAAACTCAAAGTCTGCTATTATTAATCCTTCAATTTTTTTTACCGCATGCATTACTGTGGTATGATCTTTACCACCAAATTTTTTGCCAATTTCAGATAAACTACGCAGAGTTAAAGCTTTAGCTAAATACATCGCGATCTGTCTTGGTCTTGCAACAGACCGAAGTCTCCTTGCTGAAGACATATCTGAAACTTTTATATTATATCTCTCTGAGACTTTTTTCTGAATATCTTCAATAGTAACCACTCTTTCATTTGAACGCAATAAATCCCTTAGAATGTCTTGTGTTGTCTCTAATGTCACTTCTCGACCAACTAAATTAGCATGGGCAATGACTTTATTTAATGCTCCCTCTAACTCTCTTACATTTGAAGAAATTTTTGTTGCCAAAAATTCAATTACATTTTGCGCAATTGAGATATTCATTTGCTCTAGCTTTGATTGCAAAATTCCTAATCGCAACTCATAAGTAGTACTATGCACATCAGCCACCAATCCCCAACCAAGCCTTGATCTAATACGCTCTTCCATACCCTCAAGATCTGATGGCGACCTATCACATGAAATAACAATTTGACGATTATTATCTATCAATTCATTAAACGTATGAAAAAATTCTTCTTGCGTACTATCTTTACCACAGATAAACTGAACATCGTCTACCATTAATACATCTACCGACCGAAATTGATCTTTAAAACTCATTGTATCTTTATTGCGTAAAGCTTTAACAAATTGATACATATATTTCTCAGCTGAAATATAGGCTACTTTTCTTTTACGATTGTTATAAAAAATATGCCATGCAATAGCGTGCATTAAGTGAGTTTTACCAAGCCCGACACCACCGTATAAAAACAAAGGGTTAGATCCAGCTTGCGCGTTTGCAAATTCAGCAACTGCTTTAGCAGCAGTGTATGCTAACTCATTAGGCTTGCCTACAACAAAATTTTCAAAAGTATATCTACGATCTAAATTGCAAGAAAATGACTTATCACGCTCATTAATATGCAAATTACCACTATCCATTATTTTAAAAAAAGCGTCGCTATTACCTTGTAATAAAAGATCATTACTTTTCTTAGATTCAATTGTAATGCTAATTTTCCTAACATGATCGTCATATTGTCGCCATAACTTTAACAAGCGCTTCTCATAGTGCGTTACAATCCAATCGCGTATAAATCTCGTTGGTACGGTAAATTTAATAACACTATTATTGCAATCAAGAAATTCTAATTTACTAACCCAACTTTTAAATGTTTCTTCACCATATTCACTTTTTAATGCATTTACAACTAACAACCATATATTGCTAGCAGCTTGTACATCTTTGTGTTCCATAGGCATGGCTCGTATTAAGCTCATATTATCTCCAGGTCAACAAATATATAGTTAAAAAGTTCATATGTTTAACAGGCGGCATAAATATTTTATAACTTCCCAAAAACTCAATAAAGAGTGTACTTGTCTATGTAATGCGATTTAATTAGTTAGAAAAACTAAGATGCATTATAAAGCTCTCGCAGTAAACAAATTTTTTTGAAGTTTTTGAAAAAATATTATTTGACAACTTATGCATACTATATACAGTACACACTTTCTGATCAATCAACTATATATACCATTAAAATTTATAGTTAAATATTTACAGCGATAACTAGTATTATCTATCTTGTTCCGTGATAGATGGCAATTGTAATGAGCATAAGCTTGTTATACTCAACCAGGAGATCTACAAAATACCGCTAAGAGAGAACGTTCCTTATGGAAAATAAATAGTATCACTTGGATTGAAAATAAACCTCTAAAACTTGCTTCTTTTAAGCTAGGTATTTATGTGATTAAAAAATGCAATTATTCTTTATGGAATACGCTATATAAAAGTCAACAAGAAAAACTTAGCATAATCAAATTATTTTTTAATATTAGCTTGAATTAACACTTACACCAATTAATACGTTATTTATTGCTTATGTGATTTTTGCTATATATACTCTGATGAAATTAATTATTCATCAAAACTAAAAATCAAATGAGCCATGGAACCAAATTATTAAAAAAAAAGCTGCTTTATCGCAGTTGTAATCGCGGTTGTAAGGAGAACGATCTTATATTAGGTAACTTTGTAGTTAACAATATAAACAACCTAACTACGCATGAATTACACTTGCTTTACAACTTTCTTGATGAGCAAGATAATGATATTTTTAAATGGATTACTGGGCAACAAATAATTCCTGATACTTTGCAAAATTCTTTAATGATAAAAATCATTCACTATAATAAAATGAAGAAAATTGTTTAACATATTCCAGACTATCCCTCATCAACAAAAAATTGTAAATATTACTCCCTACATAAACGGCAGTGAATTTTATGTTATTGCTTCAATTGCTACTCATAGCAAAGATAATATAATTTTTATTGCCAGAGATGAGCAACGTGCAAATGTTATTTATCAAGCTTGTAAAGCTTTTATTCCAGATAAGCAAGTGCTGTATTTTCCAGGATGGGATAGTTCACCTTATGAATTAACCTCTCCCTCAGCTCATGTTTTAGCGAAGCGTATTTTTGTACTTACAAATATCATTCAAAATCAACATACACAAAAAATTATTATCACTTCAGTTGACGCAGCAACTCAAAAAATTCCAGTGCGTATAGACATTGCCAGTGCAATCCAAACTCTGAATGTTAACGAAATCTTTGATCGCAACAAACTCATAAATCATCTGATACAACACAATTATATACGTACTGCTACAGCCAACGATATCGGTGAATTTTCTGTACGCGGCAGTATTATTGATATTGTTGTAAATGATACCCAATATGGTTACCGCATAGATTTTCTTGATAATAATATAGAAAGTATCAAAATATTTAAAACTGAGTCTCAGCTATCCGTCTCTAAAGCAGTTCAAGCTGTTATCATGCCACCCTCTGAATTGATTTTATCCAAGAACACTACTGCAAATTTTAAACATAGAATGATTGCTCGGTACGGCATTACAGCATTGCAATCTGACAGTATACAAAATATTGAACGAGGAAAATTACATTTTATTGGCGTAGAGCAATGGCTACCTTTATTTTACAAACAACTTACCGATATTTTTAGCTTCATTGCCGTCCCAACCACCATATTTCATGATCATATGGCAAACTCGTCATTCAATGAGCGGTTTACGCAAATAAAACAATGCTATAAAGAACGTCTAGATGAAGTAAAGTACGATCAAAAACAATACACTGACCCTTTATCAATAAATGACTTGTATTTAAATCAAAAAACATTCAACGCTATCGCGGTTAATCACCGACAAATATTCTATACAAATACCAGTTCATCTAACTGTATTAGAGTAGAGATAAAACAAACGAAAAATATTCAGCATCAAGCTCAAATGCAAAATATTGCAGTATTAAATGTACTTAAGCAACTGATCAAAAATTCTTCAAAGAAAAGCTTTGTGATTGCCTGTATAAGTTTAGGGTCTAGAGATAGAATTGAACGCATTCTACGGGATCATAATATTGCAACTAACAAACAAAACAATTGGAATTACAACAGCTGTACAAATTTTTTAATTCCTCTTTTAGTAACGATACCACTTGAAACTGGTTTTAGTACTAATGACTTCACCTTAATAACTGAACAAGAAATTTTTGGCTACAAAGTGCAAAACGTTAATACTAAAAGGCACAAAAGTTTCCAACGACTTATTCAGGAAGTGAATAATTTTGCTGCTGGTGAGATCGTTGTGCATCTTGACCATGGCATAGGCAGATTTGATAAACTTGAAGTAGTAAATCTGTCAACTACTAAACATGATTGTTTAAAGATCGTCTATGATGGCGGTGATATTTTATATGTACCAGTTGAAAATATTGAGGTTATAAGCAAATATGGAATTGCAAGAGAAGTAAAGCTAGATAAACTTGGCAGCGCTTCATGGCAAGCACGAAAAGCCAAGTTCAAAAATAGGATTAAATTATCTGCCAAGTATTTACTTAATATCGCCGCTGAAAAACTAGCCAAAAAAGGCGATATAATTATACCTAGTACTGGTATTTATGATGAATTCTGCGCAACCTTCCCTTACCAAGAAACAGACGACCAATTAAGTGCTATAGAAATGCTGCAAAAAGATTTTGCTGCGGGTAAGTCTATGGATCGCTTGATTTGTGGGGATGTTGGTTTTGGTAAAACTGAAGTAGCTATTCGTGCAGCCTTTATGGTATTAAAAGCAACTGATCATATCAAAAGACAAGTAGCTCTAATATGCCCTACTACTCTACTATGTAAACAACATTTTAGAAATTTTACAGAACGCTTTAAAAATTTTGATATAAATATAAAGCAATTGTCACGCTTTGTTTCTACTGCTGATACCACAAAAATTATAGAAGAAATTAATCAAGGTAAGGTTGACATTGTAGTTGCTACTCACGCCTTACTTAATCAAAAAATTAAATTTCATAATCTAGCTTTATTAATAATAGATGAAGAGCAGCATTTTGGTGTGTTACAAAAAGAAAAACTCAAGGAAAGAAAAGCTAATGTTCATGTACTTTCGCTTTCAGCTACGCCAATACCACGCACCTTGCAAATGTCACTTACTGGCATTAAAGATTTAAGTATTATTGCTACCCCACCAATTCATAGGTTAGCTATTAAAACTTCTGTATTACAATATGATTCAATAATTATCAAAGAAGCTATATTGCGTGAATTCCACCGTGGTGGTCAGATATTTTATGTATGCCCAAGAATCAGCGATATGAACGAGGTAATAAATACGGTCACTAATCTCACTCCAGAATTAAGACTGACTTCTGCCCATGGACAGATGGCTTCTACAAAACTAGAAAAAACTATGAATGATTTTTATAGTCATAAAAGCGATATCTTGGTATGTACTTCGATTATTGAATCTGGACTAGATATTTTAAATGCCAATACTATTATCGTCCATCGCGCTGATAAATTTGGTTTAAGTCAGTTATATCAATTACGTGGTCGCGTAGGTAGAAGCAAAAATAAAGCTTATGCATATTTTACTACTTCTCATCAAACGTTACCAGCAAATGTAATGAAAAAATTAGAAATCTTGCAAAAAATTGATTCTCTAGGCGCAGGCTTTTCTATAGCTAGTCATGATATGGATATTCGTGGCTTTGGTAATTTACTTGGTGACGAGCAATCTGGTCATATCAAAGAAGTAGGTATTGAATTATATCAAAACATGCTTCAGCAAACCATAAAAGCCTTGAAGACCAATAGCGATATGTTAGAGACTGAAGAAGAATTGATTCCACAGATTAATGTAGGATTATCTGTATTAATCCCAGAAAATTATATCCATGATTTAGAGCTACGTTTAAATCTATATCAACGCATTTCAATTTTAGAAGATGAAAGTGAAATTGAAGAATTTGCCGTAGAAATGATTGATCGTTTTGGTCCACTACCACAAGAATTTGAACATTTGATCACTATTGTAAAATTAAAACAATTATGTCTTCAGCATCATATAAAAAAAGTAGATGCTGGACCAAAAGCGATAACGCTAGAATTTTATAACCTTACATTACAGAGCATTAACAAAATTGTTAAACTTGCTTCTCAAAGCCCTGAACAAATTAAAATCCGTCAGAAAAATAAAGTTTTACTAAATATTAGTCTAGATGATCCGTATAAGAGAATTAACTTAATAACCAAATTTATAAAAACATTGTAATGACATGCATTTGCATAAATTCTAACGCATACAAAACTTCCGATAGCAATTTACTCCTGGCTATAGTATATGCATAACTGCATAAATTAAAGCAAAGTCATGAAAATATCTGTAAGCTATAAACTTGTTGTCAAAAAAGAAGCGTCTTCCAAATGGGAAATGCAGATATTTAGATTGCACAAAAAACATATGCTAATTCTCCACTTCGTAAATATATAGATAATTGACATCTTTTGATTGGACAACTACTGTCAATGCTTCAAAATATAATTACTTACGTGGCACTCCCTTTTCAAATGTATGAACTTACACGCTCTACTTAGCAGTGTTTATATACTGACAGTGTTAGCTGTAAACGCTTCATTAGCTGAAGCAAAAGTATAGATTTTTATTGTGCTGCTGGCATTATATCTGCTTTAAATGCTTTTCATCGTCCAGCCTAAAATTCTCTAGAACCCAGGCTTGTAGAGAAAATTGATATTACAGCTTATAGTGCATTAAATGCATTTCAATTTATTTGTGGCGCTATTACTGGCTCTACAATTGGTGGTCTTTGTATAGCGAAGTTTGGATAGGTTACTATCTATTTATTTGATGTTATCCCCTTTGCTGTTTTTATTATAACATTGTTACAAATTAAGTATTGTCCAAAAAATTACATCACAACAAATACTATCAGTATTCTTAATTTTAAAGAAGAGTTACAGTATGCTGCTGGTAAACAAGAATTAATTGGCACTTATGTGATTGTTTTTGTTGCAATAGTATTTAGTATGCCCACTGCTCTTTTTTTAGCAATAGCTGAAAGCTATGATAAAACTGAGTTAATCGGATTATTTTATTCAGTACCTGCTATTTGTTCGTTACTAGCTGTCATATTAAGTGGATGGACTAAAAAATTTATCGTCAAGGATCTGCGATTATGTTGTTTATCTGGCATAAGAAATGACTGGATACACTATTGGCCCCGTTGTTAGAGTTTGCTACTGCTCTTGGCGCTCATAACGCAATATTTATGTATTACTGGTGTTTAGACTTGCGCGAGCTTTTTGTCTGAATTTTTTTATTAATGATGCTGATATGTTATCAGTAAGGAGAAATCAATTGCATCTAAATGACATACCAATAAATTGTAGGTATGACTTAGGTTCATAAAATATAATGGTCAAAAGCGACAGTATACTCATTCCTATCATCTAATATCAAACTCCAAACTTTGACTACAAAACTTTAGATAAGCTAGATTAGATACTTAGTAAAAATTTGTAGCCATAAAACTTCCAGTGGTTAAAATTCAATAAAAATTATACATTAAATGAAGTTTAATCTTTGCTAATTAGCTAATTTAAACATATACTCATAAATATAGATTTTTATTGAATTTGAGTAAGGTAATGCCAAACGAGATAAAAAAAGCCCCTGTAGCTAAGTACGATTATACTCAAGATGAATTGAATAAATTAGCCAAAGCTGCTGAAGATCCTGCTGTGCAAGCTATCGTCCGCAAGTTGGCAGTTGAAGTGTTTCATACTGCACATGATTTACCGCAAAAACCAGAGAGATCAAGTAAGCAAAAAAATCGCTCTTCTACGCGCAATAACAGTAGTGGTGGTTAATGTCTTACATAAAAATTAATCTGAGTAATGTAGCTGATAATTTTAAACTGCTGCAAGCTAAGATTGACTCTAAAACAAAATGTGGAGCCGTAGTCAAAGCTGATGCTTATGGCCTTGGCGCCGTACAAGTTTGTCAAATTTTAGAAAAAAATGGTTGTCACGATTTTTTTGTGGCTCATATTGATGAAGCTTTACGTTTGCGCCAACAAATCAGCAGTGATATTTATTTACTACATGGGGTTTTCAACGCTGAAACTGCTAAATTAGCTCATCAGCATAACATTACACCAGTATTAAACTGTAATGAGCAAGTAGCGCTGTATAATGACTATGCTGATACGCTATCACAAAAACTTCCAGCGATCTTAAATTTTGATACTGGGATGGGAAGATTAGGTATTGCACCTAAAGACGCAAAATATCTACAAGTTGAATTTATTGACTGCATCTATATTATGAGTCACTTAGCTTGCGCTGATGAACCTGATCATCCGCTCAATCCAATACAGTTATGCAACTTAAAAGAGTTAATAAAATTATTTCCTGGAGTGAAGATGTCTTTAGCTAACTCATCAGGAATTTTTTTAAGTAATAATTATCATTTTGATTTAGTAAGACCTGGTTGCGCTATTTATGGTATGAACCCCACATCTAACAAAAAAAATCCAATGAAAACAGTAGTCACTATAAACGCAAAAATTGTCCAACGCCGCATTTTAGATCAAGATCAGTATGTTGGCTATGGAGCTAGCCATTTGGTAAAAGCTGGTAGCAAAATTTTTATTGTAGAATATGGCTATAGTGATGGTTACTTTAGAAGTTTGAGTAACAATAGCAAATGTTATGTCGACGGATTTTATCTTGATATTATTGGTCGAGTAAGCATGGACCTAACTATCTGTGACGCTACAATTTTACCACAACATCTATTTCAGCAAACTGAGTATGTTGAGATGTTAGGAGAACATATAACTCTTGAAGAGCTTGCTAAAAACGCAGGTACAATCGGCTATGAAATTTTAACTAATGTTGGCTCAAGATATCAACGTAAATATATTGTTTAGAAAAATTTTTAATCATTTTAAAAAGCCTATTAAAGGAAAAAAATCTCAATTTATTGGAGTCATGGTTTTACAAGGCGATGAAAAGACTATTTCAGTCGCAATTAAAATAAGTCACCAAGCAAAAATGATTAAAATTAAAATCACACTTAAGCATGAAGTTGAACTCATTATTCCAGATGTTGCTTCCTTGGCAGTAGCTAAGTTATTTTTGTTTAATAAAAAACAATGGATTTTTAATAAGTTAAAACAGCGTAACCCTAAAAAAATAAGATTAGTTGCTGACGTGATGATTTCCGTATTTGGCCAAAAATATAAAATTATCTATGGTGGTGATGCACGAGGTAACACGCGTATAGAGAATAATCAAATCATAGTTTTTGGTAGAGAAGAGAATATCTCTAATAGAGTGAAAAGATTCTTGAACGCAGAGTTAAGTAATGAGATCGCAAGTTATGCCAAGAAAATTGGAAACATTCTTAAGGTTAAAGCGAAAAAAATATCAATCCGTGATAATTCCTCTAACTGGGGTAGTTGTAGCATTTCTGGTAATATTTCATTTTCTTGGCGTCTAATATTTGCACCACTTCCAATATTACATTATGTCATCATTCATGAACTTTGTCATATGATTGAACACAACCACAGCAAAAAATATTGGGATTTAGTAGTCAGCTTATGTCCAGATTATAAAGCACAAAAACAATGGCTAAAAATCAATGGTAACTCTTTATTGGATATCAGTTAACTGCTAGAATAGAAACATTACTCCCCATACTATCAGAGCATTTATTATAGTTAAAAACACTGCGGATGATGCGATATCTTTAGATTTTTTGGCCAAGGTATGAATTTCTGGTGAAGCTTTGTCTACCACTGCTTCAATCGCTGCATTGAATGCTTCGGCAATTAATACAAGTGCACAAGAGCTGAATAAGAATAATTTTTCAATATTACTCTTATCAACGTACATTAGTACTAAAGTAATAGTTACCATCGTGGCCAATTCAATTAACCATGAATGATCTTTAAGTAAATATTGCAAGCCATAGAAAGAGTAGCGCAAGCCATATATAATTTTTTTGATAGGGTTAATCATTTTTTACTCTCATGAAATAAGTTGGTTAGCAATTTTTGAGCATTTGCTTCGTCAATTAATTGAAAATGACCATTATGCTGATCGTAATAATAAACATTAGCTGTAGCTAGATCAAACCACCAACCATGTATGCGTACACTACCATTAGCTAAATGTTTTTGTACCAATTCATAAGTTTCTAAATGCGCCATTTGTTGCAAAACATTGATTTGAGATAATTCGTTAGTAGCTGAAAGATGTGAGTTGATCCTAAAACCTTCATTGTATCTTTTGTATGATTGATCGGCATAACGTAACCATGCTTGTAAATAATTAGACCCCACCTTCTGACGATCATCAATTAAAGCTTGCATTGCTGCACATTCTGAGTGCCCACAAATAATAATATCTTTTACATTGAGAGTATTTAAAGAAAACTCAATAGCAGCGGCCGTTGATTCATCAGTAGCACTAAGGTCATGCGTATTGCATGGACAAACTAAATTACCAATATTGCGCACTACAAATAAATCACCTGGATTTGTTGAAGCAAACGCATTTGGTGCTACCCTACTATCGCAACAAGCAATCATTAAAGTATCTGGCGATTGACCATGCGCTAATTGTGAAAATTTATGGCGATAATGTTCTAAAGACTTCTGTCGAAACTCGACTATGCCTCTGATTAATTTGCGCACTTATCTCTGCTTATTTAGTTAATAAAGTTAACAAATTCTAGTGATATACTTACATACTGTCAATATGATACAGCGTGATTTATGATCACTATCTCAAAAACTATAGAAGTTAAGGCTGCAATCTTTGATGTTGCCAGATATCATTTATGAGATTGTAGCGCAGTCTTCTATGGAAACGCTCTTTGTTACCGTACCAGAATTCGATAGATTCTATAATTATCTTATAGGCGTACCAGCCCTTGGGACGACTGATTTTTATATCGCTATTTATTCGCATCACCACCTTGTTTTTAAGCTCTTGTTCATTAGTTAGAAGAGCGCTTTGTTGAGAAATTTCAGCAACTGCTTGCGCTGCACGGGGTCTTACTTGAAATAGCTCGTCTGACTTTTTATCTGATAGTTTTGTAACCTGACCTTGAAAATTTATTTGCTGGATAGTTTCGCGCCACCAAATAGTTCCTGCTACCCATGGATGACTGTCTAGATTTTTGCCTTTAGCACTTGTTTGACTAGTAACGAAGATGACGCCCTTCTCATCACATTCCTTAATCAATACAGTTCTACTCGAAGGACGACAAAGATCATCTACAGTAGACAACGTCATGCCTCTAGGCTCATTTATACCATGTTGATCAGCCGTTTTAAGCCAGCATTGCAGCATAGAGAGGGGATTGCTTGGCGGACACTCAAAATTCTGATCAATAAATATGAGATTACCAGTTAAAAACATGGAATTACGTAATATCAAGCTACATATTTAAGGCATTTTTGTAGAGCTCAAGCAAACTTTCTTGTTCTTGCAATTTTTGGCTATCTAGCTTGCGTAATTGCACTATTTTACGAATTATTGTAGGATCGAAGCCAGTACCTTTGGCTTCGGCATAAACTTCACGTATGTCGTTTAAGACATTTGCTTTGTCGTCTTCTAGACGCTCAATACGACTAATTAAGCTGCGTAGTTTTTCTCCTGAAATAGAATTAAAAGTATCGGTCATAAAATTTCCTTTATCGATTACCTAAGAGCAGATAAATTATTAGCCATGTTATAATATTTTGCTTAGTATATAGTATAACTTACACTGACTAGCAATGATTAAATGATGGTAACAAATGATAGCAAAAGAAATAAGACGTCAATATGAAAATTTTGGTAAAATAACATACGAAAAACTTATTTATGGCGTTCTTATTAAGCAACGGCAAATTTTTATAAGATTGGTAGAAGCGTTAATTACTCAGCTTGGCAATAAAGATGAAAAATTGTCAGCTAATTTTCGCTTTAGTCATAACATAAATCGAACTAATACGCATGACTTTGTTGAAGTAGAGATTTTCTATCCAGCTCATTACTCAGCACTAGTTAAGCAGTGCTGTGAACAAGCAATAATGACCATTATGACTTTAAGTCATACTAGCGATGATTATTTGAACAAAACTATTAATGCTAAAAAGTAGTGAGTTTACTACGCTACGATATGAGTAAAACAAATAATGTTAT
>CAMDPW010000017.1 GCA_945905715.1 Rickettsia typhi | reverse complement strand
GAACCCTCGGTACCAGTATTTGGTACTACGGTTTAGCAAACCGCTGCCTTCGACCACTCGGCCATCCCTCCAAAGATATTCTTTGCCAATCTATACTGTCAATTTAGCTATATCAACTTCTTTTTATAACTAGACACCTAACTATATTTGCTAAATCATACACATAGTCAATCACTTGTAAATTACAACTTTGCAAAATCTTACTCACGACACTTTTCTGACCCTTGCCAATCTCAAATAATACTACACCATCTACCGCTAGTATACTTGACAATTGATGAGATATTTCTCTATAGCAATTTAATCCATCAATACCACCATCTAGAGCCAATTTTGGTTCAAAATTTCTTACCTCGGCTTGTAAGGTAGCAATCTTATTACTCTCAATATAAGGCGGATTAACAATAATTAAATCGTATTGCTCTATTAGATTATTTCCCCAATTTTGTACCAAATAATTGATTGGATTTTTTAGACCTATTTTTTGATAATTCTGTCTAGTTATCTCTATAGCATCAGCGGATATATCTATAGCTGTTGCACAAATAGTAGGTTGTAAATGATATAAAATACTAAGTAATAAGCATCCTGATCCTACTCCAAATTCTAAAATATTAGTTGCTCCAATTGCTTTAGCATACTTAAGGGCAGTATCAACTAAAACTTCACTGTCAGGCCTTGGTATCAAGACTTTGTGATTGATAGTAAAATTCAAACTATAAAATTCCTTCATTTCAGTAATGTAAGCAACAGGTTCAAACTTACACCTGCGAGCAATTAAGCTCTTATAATGCTCACCTTGTGTACCGGCTAGCGCGCTATCAAAATTCAGTAGTAATTTCTCTGTGCTCAATCCAGTTACAAATTCGAGCAAAATTCTTGCATCTAATGTTGCTGTGTTTATACCGCTAATTGCTAATTGCTCAGCTCCTTGTTGTAGGGTTTCTTTAATGCTGTAATGCAACTATATATTACCCATACAATAATATTTGAGCTTAAGATACTCTTCTATACCATATTTTGAACCTTCAATACCAAAACCAGAATGCTTAACTCCTCCGAATGGTGTGAGCTCATTAGAAATCATTGACTCATTAATGCCAACCATACCAAATTGAAGCTTATCAGCAATATTCCATATCTTACTTTGATTATTGCTATAAAAATAACCAGCTAAACCATAACTTGTGCTATTGGCTTTTGTTATTGCCTCTTCATCATCAGAAAATTCATATATGGCAATAACTGGTCCAAAAATTTCTTCATGATGAATTTCAAAATCAGTACTTGGTATTGAGATGATTGTTGGCGGATAAAAAGAACCTACCTCATTACTAATGGTTGCTTGATACAAAATTTTTGCACCATTTTTTACTGCATTCACTATAATGTTTGTTACTTTTTCAACGGCTTTATGATTGATTAATGGCCCTTGATCTGAACTTTTATCAAAGCCATTGCCAACTTTTAATTTACGATACTTGATGAGTAATTTATCAGTAAATTCTTTTGCAATAGTGTTGTGCAAAAAAATACGATTAGCTGAAGTACATGCCTGTCCTGTATTTCTACTTTTAAGAATTATTAGGTCATCAACTGCTAAATCAATGTTAGCGTCATCAAATACTATAAACGGTGCGTTTCCACCTAATTCTAAAGACAATTTTTTAACATCATCCGCACATCCTTTATAGAGCAACTTCCCAACTCTGGTAGAACCTGTGAAGCTAAGTTTTCTAATAGCAGGATTTATCATCATTTCTTCACCAATCTCTTTCGGATAGCCAGTGACAATATTCAACACTCCTGGTGGCACTCCTGCTTGCTGTGCAAGACTAGCCAATGCAAGTGCGCAAAGGGGAGGGGTAAGTTCAGAAGGTTTTAATACTACTGTGCACCCAGCAGCTATAGCAGGCGCAGCCTTTCTGGTAATCATAGCATATGGAAAATTCCATGGAGTAATTGCTGCAACTACTCCGAAAGGCTCCTTAATACCTAAATACTTATGTGATGGACGATCTACTGGATAAATATCTCCATGTACTCTTTTTGCTTCTTCAGCAAACCATTCAATAAATGATGCAGCATACTGAAATTCACCTAAAGCATCTTTCAGTATTTTGCCATTCTCAGCAACTAACAAATTTACTAAATCTTGCTGATTTTTTATCATCAAAACATACCATTCACGCAAAATTTCTGATTTTTCTTTAGGTAATACCTGTTTCCATAATGGAAATGCATTAGTTGCCGCATCAATAGCTCTCCTAGTTTCATCTCTGCCCATATCTGGAATAGTGGCTATCAGTTTATCAGTTGCTGGATTCATTACTTGAATCTCAGATTTTGAATCAGCATCGAGCCATGTGCCACCAATATAAGCTTTGTCATGCAGTAAATTTTTATTTTGTATTTTAGATATAAGAAAATCGCTAAACATCGTTATCTCCTTTTATACATATTTCTAGATAATGTAATAATTTTTTATGCTCAGTAAAAATAATTTTAGGACGACAATGCGCAAAACGCTCGCCATTATAATCGTCATCACCAAAGAGAACTGGCATACATTTGCTGTTGTATGCCGTTTCCATATCAGTTACTGAGTCACCAATAAACCAAACGGAACACTCAGTAGGCGTAACGTTTATGTTGCGTAAGGCGGAATCTACTGTAATTGGCGATGGCTTATCTCGATCAAGGTCACCAGAACCTATTATCTTACCAAAATAATAATCCCAACCTAGAATATTTACTTCTTCACGCAGAATATGTCCTATTTTATTACTAATTAAAGCAGTGTAAATTTGATGCTCTTTAAGCAAAGCCAATACCTCTTCTGCGTAATGAAAAGCTTTCATATCAACTCTCAGCTCTAGATAACGCGCTCTATAAATATCTAGAGCTTCTTGCCATTTATTACCGAATACATTTGGTGCATATTCTAGATAGGACTGATGACTCCTGGCTATAGTCTCTTTGTATGTCCATGGCTCAATACCATAAGTCACTAAAGTATGATTCAATGCCTGATGCACTAACATCATACTATCAACAAGCGTGTTATCCCAATCAAATAATATTGCCTTGGGTTTAACAGGTAATGTAAGTTTAGACTTGACCATAACTACGCAGTAAGCAATGTATCTTTTGATGGATTATCGTTAGTATTGTTTTCGTCTGTTTCATTACAAGTATTATGTATGCTTAACAATTTCAATTTACGATGCAAAGCAGACCTTTCCATACCTATAAATAATGATGTTTTTGAAATATTATTATTAAACCTTGCCATTTGTACGGATAAATACTGCTTTTCAAAAATTTCTCTTGCCTCTCTTAAGGGTAAAGAAAGCATATCTAAATTCATCTCAATACCATTACTACCTACATTCACTCCTTGCGAAAGTATATCATGTGGCAACGAATCTGCTTTTATGACAGTATCTACATCCTCATTAGTCATGATTAGGAGCCATTCAATCGTATTTTTTAACTGCCTAACATTACCTGGCCAATGATAGGCCTGCATTGCTGCTATAGCATCTTCACTAACGATTTTTTTGGCAAAACCAGAAGTTTTTTCGAAATACTTCAAAAAATACTCACATAAAAAAGGTATGTCTTCTTTTCGCTCTTTCAATGAAGGGACTGGGATAGCTATAACATTTAACCTGTAATATAACTCTTGCAAGAAGTTACCATTTTTAATTTCTCGACTCAAATCTTTACTAGTAGATGCGATAATTCTTACATCTAGTTTGTTAACTGGACCAGATTTATCTACTGACTGCTCTTTAAGAAATTTTAATATTTGCTTCTGCATAGCAAGAGGCATATCAGCCACTTCATCAATAAACAACGTTCCTTTATCTGCTAGTTCAAATATACCAAAATGATATTTGACACTCCTATCTTTATTATAATCACCGAATAATTCAGTATTTACATTTTTATCATTAAGCAATGATGTATTTAATGTTACGAATGGAAAAGCCATTCTTTTGGATTTTTTGTGAATCATTCTCGCAACCAGCTCTTTGCCAACACCAGATTTGCCTGTTAATAATACGCGACCAGAAGTAGGGGCAATCTTATCAATAATAGATTTCAGCTGATTAACAATTTGTGAATTTCCTATGAATTCTAATGTACTAACTATTTTCTTGCGTAATGCAGAATTTTCTTTCTTTAACCTTAAAGTTTCATATGCGCGCTTTACTATAATAATTAATTTCTCTGCAGCAAAAGGCTTTTCGATATAATCGTACGCACCAAGCTTAATTGCATTAACTGCTGTTTCAATTGTGCCATGACCACTAATCATAATAACTGGTAAATATGAATATTTTTGTTTTAAAATTTCAAGTATCCCCAAACCATCTAATTCGCTACCTTGCAACCATATATCCAGCAGCACTACGCTTGGCATTTTCTGGTTTATTGCCTCAAATGCGCCAAAACTGTCAGAAGCAGTAACGCAATGAAAACCTTCTTCTGAAATAATATCTGACATTAATTCTCTTATATCAGACTCGTCATCTATTATTAAAACTGTATTATTCGCCATAATTTATCACACACTGGTTACTTATTGGTTTGTATTATAATACTCTTTAATTAAGCCTATTCAATGGTAAAGTTATTTTAATATGAGCGCAATTGTTGTTATCATTAAATGATGTAAGCTTGCCTTGATGATCCTCAACTATTTTTTTTACTATTGCTAGACCAAGCCCGGTACCTTTAGATCTAGTAGTAAAGTATGGCTCAGTAATTCTATCTATATTGTCTTTATCGAAGCCCTTGCCATTGTCAAAAATATCAATATCTAGATTTTCTTTGACCTTTGCAACATTAATTGTCACTATCCCAGACTCATCATGAATACGGTCAGTTGTTCTAATGGACTCTTCTGCATTCTTAAATATGTTCGTAAACACTTGATGAAATTGCGTCCGATCGCATCGAAGCATGATCTCATCATTTGTCGCGTTAAATTCATATTTAATGTGAGTGGAAAGATAGTGTCTAGAAAATACTATGTCTTTAATCAGTTGACATATATTCAGAGAAACGGCAACTGGAACTGGCATCCTAGCAAAATTAGAAAATTCTTCTATAATTTTACGTATATCATCAGCATGTCTTATAATTGTGTTAGTATATTTCTCAAAAGTAATAGAATCTTTAACTTCATCTTTATATTTCTTCTTTAGCCTTTCAGCTCCCAAATGAATTGGTGTTAATGGATTTTTTACTTCATGAGCAATACGTCTTGCAACATCAGACCAAGCAGCATTTCTTTGAGCTTTTACTAACTCAGTCATATCGTCAAACGTAATAATATATCCCTTGATCTTATTTTTTTCTCTCTCTACAGCGATACGCGCTAATAAAGTTAAATACTGACCATGAGCTTTCACTTGAATCTGACTACTTGAAGATTTGTCATTTAGAGAGGTCTCTTGGAGTAAGATACTACATTCTGGTAAAATTTTTAAAATATTTTTCCCTATTATTGTGGGGGTATTTATATTTAATAAACTTAATGCCGAACTATTGATTAAGGTAATTTTTTTTACTGCGGAAAGAGCAATTACGCCAGATGAAACGCCAGATAGTACTGCTTCGCTAAACTGTCTTTTAGAGTCAATTTCATGATAGGCATCAATTAGCTTACTTCTTTGATTGTCAATCTGTTTAGTCATTAAGTTAAAGGCTTTACTTAAAATAGTGATTTCATCATCTACATCTCCCTCAGCAAGACGGATAGTAAAATCCCCTGCTTTCACTCGTTCAGTTGCGTATATTAACTTTTTTATTGGTTTAACTATGTAGCCAGCAAAAGTAATACCAGACCAGACAGCTGCCAATAACAACAATAATGATACTGCAAAAAAAAGTACAGAAAATTTAATTTGTGAGTTTGATATAGTGTTTTTTAGATTGCTATACTGCTTAGCTGCTCCTTGTAGCTGATGCACGTGCTCAATAACATTGCCGTCAATTAACTTACCTATCACTAAAAAGCTATTTGGAATACTATGCAAAGCAGTAACTGCTCTAATTTTATTAGGATCATTTTCAATAATAACAGTCTCTCCACGAGCAATTTTCTCATATGTAGCTGAAGAAAATACCTCGAATGACAATGTTAAACTAAATCTTGTTCTTGCTAATGGCTTGTTATCATGAAAAATCACAGCCTCTGATACTGAATTGAGTTCTGCCAACGATGACAGTATTTCAGTAAATAAGTCCATATTACTTACTAAATTGTAACGAATAATATTATTATCCATCTCCATAGCCATTGCCCTAGAGCGAATTTTTAGTACTTCTCGATGCTCTTTGAGATAAGTCTCTGCTACTACTACTGACTGATCTAGTACAGTACTCACAGTTTTATCAAACCAAGACTCAATACCGTAATTGAAGAATAATGTAGAAAACACCGCAACAATAATCGTAGGAATGCCAGCAACACAGCTAAACATAATTAAAATACGTTTTTGTAAACGCGAGCCATACTTAACACTATCGCCTAAACTTAAACTAAATAATTTACGTACAATTATGGTCGCAAGCGCAAGAAATATACTCAAATCTAACAAGGTAAGAGAGGTAATCCAAACAGAGCTCATGCCGAAAGGACTAGAGCTGCTCGTAATACTAATGTACGTCATAATTGATGAAATAACAGCAACAACTGATAAGAAGAAGGTTATTTTTTTTGTAACGTTCTTATTAATACAAAAAAATATCCTCAACTTTTCTAAAAACATTCTTACACCTTAATTTTCAGTTCTTGTATTTCTAGTCTCGCACGCATTGCAATTTAAACAAGACACACTGTAACGACTTGTAGTTTATAAGTAACAAATTCTATTTCTAAAATGATTCTTTTGCATAACCCAGGCTTGAACATATCTATATGGCAATTCTCAAAAATCTGTTAAGACCATTTATCCGTGATCATTCTAGTTAAGAAGTGGCTTATAAAATTGATATATTGATTCTTTAGCCTTGTTTTCATCCAAAATGACATTAAAATTATGCCTGAACTCAGCTGAATTTGTCATACCAGTAGTATACCAACCAACATGCTTCCTGGCCATTCTTATTCCAAGACTAGTTCCGTAGTGAGCTATCATACTATCATAGTGCTCTAAAATTGTAGCAAATTGTTTGTCTATGGTTGGACTGGATAAGACTTTACCAGTTTTCAAGTAATATATAATTTGATTAATCAACCACGGCTTACCATAAGCACCTCTCCCAATCATGATGCCATCAGCTTGCGATTCTTCTATGCATCTAGTAGCATCTTCTATGGTTTTTATATCACCGTTTGCAATCACTGGAATATTCACATTTTTCTTAACTTGTCTAATGAATTGCCAGTCTGCACTGCCATTGTATAACTGGCACCTAGTACGCCCGTGAACTGTGATCATTTTAATCCCGCAATCTTCGGCAATTTTTGCCAATTTAGGAGCATTTTTGTTACTTTCATCCCAACCTGTACGCATTTTCAATGTAACCGGTATTTTAACGGCATTTACTGTAGCCTTAATAATAGCGGTAGCAAGCTGTTCATCTTTCATCAAAGCTGAACCAGCATTTCCTCCCACCACTTTTTTTACTGGACAACCAAAATTTATATCGATAATCTTAGCTCCCATGTCTTCATTTAATTTTGCAGCTTCAGCCATTACATTTGGACTACACCCTGCCAGTTGCACAGATGTAATATCGTTCATTTCAGAAACTGCACATTTTTGTAATGATTGTCTAGTTTGCAATATCATAGCGCGGCTAGCAATCATTTCTGATACAACCAAGCCTGCACCAAACTTTTTTACCAATTTTCTAAACGGCATATCTGTTACTCCTGACATGGGAGCAAGTATAACTGGATCAGCAATAGTGATTGGACCAATTGTTATAGACATAATGTTCAGTGAATACTCATAAATATCAATGAATTTACATAATTAAGCTTTACAAAGCAAGTCAAGAGTTACTATTCTTATAGAATCGACTTAATATCTATCTTTGAATTATGTTACGAATACGCGTCAATGACTAAGGATTTAGAACGGAAATTTATAGAGTGTACCCATCGAAACCAGCAAGATTATTTGGAATATTTGTATAAGTTCTATAGCGGAATACAGAATTTTCAAAGATATCCTTATACGCCTCATAAAATTGATAATAAGATTTTATGGCAAGAAGAATCAACGCAGCTAATAGATTTTGGGTTACCTGATAAATTGTATGATAGTATCGTTTTATTTATACCATCCTTTATCAATAAGTCTTATATTTTAGATATAACCAAGGATAGGAGTCTACTAAAATACTGCGCTAATTGTAGTTATAGGCCAGTTTTATTAGACTGGGGTAATCCACATCATAATGAAGTAAATTATAATTTTGAGAGCTACCTTAATGAAAGAATTTTGCCTGTATTACGTTTATTATGGGATATAAGCTCAAAAATAGTAATTGCGGGCTATTGCTTAGGTGGACTATCTGCAATTGCCGCCGCTCAATTAATGCCTCGAGTAATCTCTGGATTAGTGTTATTAGCAACTCCTTGGAATTTTAGTCATTTTCAAGAAAAATCTAAAACTTTAGAAAACAGTATAAACTTGCTTTTATCCAGCAACAGCATGGTCCACTCAACACATTTACGTTACTTTTTTCATTCCCTTGCACCTCATTCTAAGATTTATGATAAATTTATTGAGTTTACTAGATACATGGAAGACACGCAGAAAGCTGAGTTATTTGTTGCCGTTGAGCGATGGGCAATGGACGACATGAATATAGCGAGAGGGGTATTTCATGAGTGCTATTATGACTTTATAATAGATAACAAAGCATTCAATAACCAGTGGATTATAAATGGCCAGATAATAGATCCAACTAAAATAAAAATTAAATCCTTGATTGTTATTCCAGCTAAAGATCATATTGTACCATATGATTCTGTAGCACCTATAATAAAACTATTAGATAACAACACTGTTATATTGCCTGAATCTGGTCATGTTGGTATGATTATAGGTGAGAAAGCAGAAACTCAGTTGTGGCAGCCAATGATAAGTTGGCTTGAATCACTATAGTAATTTGAGGAAAAAGATAATGAAAATAGATGATGTTTATATAGTTGATTGCCAACGCACTGCCATTGGTAACTTTATGGGTACGTTACAATCCATTACTGCGCATAAATTAGGCGCGATAGTATTGAAATCGCTGATTAGTAGAAATAACCTGTCCCCGGAACTAATTTCTGAGGTAGTTCTTGGTCAAGTATTAAACGCAGGCTATGGACAAAATCCAGCAAGACAGGCATCTATTAATGCGCAAATTCCAAGCAACGTCCCCGCATTTTTGGTCAATCATGTTTTTGTGGCTCAGGTTTGAAATCTATATGCTTAGCTGCTCAATCAATTGCTTTAGGAGATAGCTTAATAGCGCTTGCAGGTGGGCAAGAAAATATGAGCATGGCTAAGCATGCTGCATACCTACGAAGCGGGACAAAAATGGGAGATATCAACCTAGTTGATACTTTAATAACAGATGGATTAATTGATGTTTTTAATAATTATCATATGGGCATTACTGCTGAAAATATCGCACAAGAATTTAAGATAAGTCGCGAAGAACAAGACGAATTTGCTTGCTTATCACAAAACAAAGCTGCAACAGCATTAACTGCTGGAGCTTTTAAAGATGAGATTGTTAAGATAGATATTAAGAATAAAAGAGAAGAAATTTCTTTTGATAAGGATGAATTTATAAGAGTAGGCGTTACTATTGAAAAACTGAGAAATCTAAAACCAGCTTTCAAAGAAAATGGCACAGTAACTGCGGGCAATTCTTCTGGTATAAATGATGGCGCTGCAGCGGCGCTGTTAACAAACGAAAAAATGCTAAAAAAATGTAATTTTAAACCTATGGCCAGAATCGTTTCCTTTGGAGTGACAGGTGTAGATCCAAAAATCATGGGAATAGGACCTATATCTGCAGTACGGCTAGCCTTAAAAAAAGCCAATTGGTCTATAGATGATCTTGATTTAATTGAAGTAAATGAAGCCTTTGCAGCACAAGCTATTGCAGTAAATCGTCAATTAAATTGGGATACGAGTAAAATTAACATAAACGGAGGTGCTATCGCTTTAGGTCACCCGATTGGCGCATCTGGAGCCCGTATACTCACTACTTTGATTCACTCAATGAAACGCAAGTTGGCAAAAAAAGGCATGGCAACTCTATGTATCGGCGGTGGCATGGGTATAGCTCTTTGTGTTGAAAGTTGCATGGTATAGTAATGGTAAAACCACGATCACAGAAAAAGAAGCAAGTAGAGATGGATAATGCTGATCTTAAATCAAGAGTGAATGTATATGAGTACACGCACCCTAAGAGAGGTATGCTTAACAAAATTAAAAACTATTTCAGCTTAAAGTTCAAGAGTTTTACTAGATACTGCGAGTATTTAGGAAAGAAATATCCATTTTTATTAACAATTTATAGAATTGCCATACACCCCACAACTCTAAGAGTAATTTCTTTAGTACTTGCTGTTGCAGCTAGTATTGCTAGCGGCGGAACAGTGCCTTCGCTCTTAATACTATCTTTTACTTTTATTGGATCATTGTTTGCAATTGTTGGTAAAGCTAAGCAAATATTTAGTACCGAAAAAGTCAATCAACAAAAATTACTTGCGAAACAAGTCGTTAATGAAAAGCATCGCACTCATGCACTGGTAAAATTGCTATCAATAAGTGATCGTAAAATATTTTTCCAAAACACTGCTGATTCTCACTTAAAGAATAAACCAGTGCATTTTATGAAGATATACACAAAATCTAGCATCATCAGAAGCTTTACCCAAACTATGCGTGAAATCGGGATAGAAAACATTCTGCCAGTTGTTGCATATGCATCTTATGGCGACATAGTGGGTGCTACTGTATATTTTCTTTCGCTAGTGTTTACTGCTAAATCAGAAACAGCTGCTAGAGTTAAGGCAAGTGAGCAAAAAAGACAATTACGATTACAAGTTAATAATTTGTGTCGTCGGCACAAGATAAAAAAATTTACTAATATGACAGAACTATTTGAATACTATCTATTAAAAAAAGCTGAAACTAAGGCTTTAGAAGTAACCATGAAAGAGTGTGATAATAAATTTGATTTAACAAAATTTAAACAACATAAAGCTGTCATTCTTCAGAATCTTAGAAACACTGAACTTCAAGTTTACTTACGCAATATACCAGAAACTGGTAAACAAGGAGAGCTAAAAAAACCGTCATATTGGCGCAGATTAATTCATACACTAACTCCATGGAAAAAAATAGAGATAGAAGATATACACGCGGAATACCGAGATCAAATAATCAAAACAAAGCAAGCTCTTATAAAACCACTCAAAGCAGGCAATTTACATGAAGCCGCGAAAGAAGCACGGCCATTTATTACAAAACTAAGAAAGTCATCAATAACTGATACACAACCTTCCATACAACATATCAATAGGATTAGACAGCACGCACCACTAACTCAGTCTACTGAAAAAAGAAAGAATGGTAGAATGAATTAGAACATTACACAGACCACTGCTTGACAAGCAACGCCTTCTTTTCTACCAGTGAAGCCCATTTTTTCTGTTGTGGTGCCCTTAACATTTACGTCGTTAACTTCTAAATGTAACATGCTAGCTATACTTATTTGCATTTTCTCTCTATAAGGTAGAATCTTAGGAGATTCGCAAATAATTGTGATATCAACATTTTGAATATCACCACTTTTTATAAGAATTAATTCATGGGCATACCGCACAAACCTCATTGAATCAGCATCGCACCATTTATGATCGTTTGGTGGAAAATGCAAACCAATATCGCCAGCACCAATCGTCCCTAATAACGCATCGGTTAAGGCGTGCAATACTACATCTCCATCTGAATGAGACAATAAACTAAATTGATATGGAATTTTTATTCCTCCAAACACAACAAAATTATTATCATTTGTATCGCTACCAAA
Source organism: Rickettsia typhi (assembly GCA_945905715.1). GTDB lineage: Bacteria > Pseudomonadota > Alphaproteobacteria > Rickettsiales > JABSSG01 > JAGVLN01. The sequence goes on along the minus strand of CAMDPW010000017.1, from coordinate 17,307 downwards.
TCTATGAGCATCAAAACCGCATCCGACTTTAATTTTATTTTTCATGAGATTTACCTAATAATAAATTTGCTAATATCAAATCTTCATTCGTTGTGATCTTAAAATTACTGTTATCCGTAACTATTACTTTTACCGGAATTCCTTCTTCTGCTAATAAACTAGCATCATCAGTATAATTTTTACCTTGGTATTTATAATGAGCTTCTAAAATTTGTTGATATTTAAAGGCTTGTGGGGTCTGTGCTCCAAATATTGTTTCACGTGAAACATTTTTCTCTATAATTAAATCTTCATTAATGTACTTCAAACTATCTTTTATTGGATATACAGGTATTACAGCTTCATTGTATTTTAGCTCTTTAAGCAACTGACTAATCAACTCTGTTGTTACAAATATTCTTGCAGCATCATGAATCAGTACGTTTTCTGGTTGATATTTTGCAATTGCTGACAATCCATTTCTTACCGAATCTTGTCTTTCTATCCCACCAACTGCAAGTGGTATCAAGTCAAGATCAAAAGTTGCCTGATCATAAAGATCTTGATGATTTTTATCTATCACTACGGCAACTGCATCAACCTGAGGATGTAGATAAAATTTTTGTGCTGCAATAACCAAAAGTGATAGTCCATTAATTGATAAATATTGTTTTGGCACTAGACTACCTAGTCTAATGCCTGAACCTGCTGCTACAATAAGAGCTATGGTTTTCTCATGCATCTGTAACTGCAAATTTTATATGATAGTTTTTAAAGCAATTTATTATAGCTTGCATAACCTCACTTTTAGGAATTTTCATTCCGTCAAATACATCGTCAACCCAAAAACTCAGTATTAACGATATTCCATAATCTTTAAATTGATCAATAATACAGCATGGTTCGTAACCGATCAACGTTGAGCTCCTTGGATGTTGTTTTGCGCTATTAATCATAATGGTCATTACTTGTTCTATATCTGTATTATATTCAATTACAACAGCAATAGTTACACATACTTTTTTATTGCTATGGGTATAGTTAATTATTGGAGAAGTAACAAAATCAGTATTCGGTACAATAATTTCTCTACCATCTCCAACATCAACTAATGTATACCTTGCTGCATGTCGCTTTATATAGCCTAATGTGCCATCAGATAATTGTACAAGATCGCCCACTTTAATTGTCTTTTCCATCAACAAAATAATTCCACTAATAAAGTTAGCTGAAATTTCCTGCAAACCTACAGCAATACCAACGCCAAGTGTACCAGTAATTACGGTAAGAGATGTGAGATTAACACCCAAAGAATTCATAATGGTAAAAATTGTTGTAGAATAAAGAATAATTGCAATGCATTTACTAAGCAGCTCTTTAGTATTGCTATCTATTTTTGACAATGAATGAAAATATCTTCTGAGCATTGCAGAAAATTTATGAACTATCCATACCGCTATGAACAAAATAAATAACTCTTTCAAGCATAGATGAATAGAAATTCTATATTGACCAATAGTGATATAATACTTATCCAACACTTTGATCAACAAAGGAGCAAAGTCAAATGAAGATACAATTGTCACTACTAACAATGCAAGCGCCACTAGAAAAGTATATAAACTAACTTGACTTTGTATACGCTGCAAATAGAATAATGCAGTCAAAAATGAAGTATACATCAATACTTCTCTAGTAAAATCAACTATCTCATGAGGCAAATGCTTCAATAAAAATACTTCTGAAGTTATAAACAGCAATAGCCATAAAAATAATAACCATACCGATATAAATATATGCTTGCTTATTACATTGTCGCCAATGTTGGAATATAACCCAAGATACGTTCTCACTGATCTTGTTAATATGAGTCTACTATTATAGGATAAACAGAAAGCTACGGCAACGCATGTGATTATAGTTAGGACTTCTAAGCTATAAGGATGGTTGATATATTTTTTTAAAACCGCTTCCATTTAATCTAGTCAATATCTATAGATTTATTACCTTACCGTCTTTTATAGTGACAATTCTATCTAATTTTTTTGCTAATTCCAAGTTATGAGTTACAACTAATGCACTGGTTTTATATTTTCTAACAAAACTCACAAATAAATCGAATACGATTCCTGCATTATTTGGATCTAAATTACCTGTAGGTTCATCAGCTAACACTACCGAAGGATTATGCACAAGACTTCTAGCAATAGCAACTCTTTGTTGTTCTCCACCAGACAATTGCATCGGTAAATGCTTTCTTCGATGATCTATACTTAACCCTTGCATTAGTCCAATAGCGATTTTTTGAGTCAAATGTCGAGATAAGTTATTGAGTAGTAATGGCAAGGTAATATTTTCAATTGCGGTGAACTCTGAAAGTAGGTTATGTGATTGATAAATAAAACCTAAATTCTTACGTCTACAAATAGTGCGACTATAATCGCTAGTTGAGCTATAATTCTTATCATTGATTATAACTTGCCCTGAATACTCATTATCTAAAAGACCAAGTATTTGTAAAAAAGTAGTTTTACCAGAACCGGACTCCCCGATCAGAGCGATGGTCTCATTTGCATATATTTCTAAATTGGCATCTTGCAGAACATGTAAAATTTCTTTACCTTGTTGATAAGATTTACATATGTTTTGAGCTGTAAGTATGCATTTGCGTTTATTCATGCAGCCCCTCAATAGGGCTAAGCTTACTTGCTTTCCATACGGGATATAGCGTTGAAAAAAATGACAATAAAAGCGACATAATTGCTATGTTTAAAACATCACCAATATCAACATTCGATGGAAGCGAATCAAGATAATAGACTACTGGATCAAAAATCTTAGTATTGGTAAGATTGGAAAGAAATGTTTTAATTGCCTCAATATTATATGCAATGATTAAGCCAAAACTTACCCCTATTAACGTTCCACATAAACCGATCAGCATGCCGCATATAAGAAAAATACGCATTACACTAGCTTTGGTCATGCCTATAGTCCTCAAAATCGCTATTTCCTTGGTTTTATCAATGACCAACATCACTAAACTTGAAATAATATTAAATGAAGCCACGATAATAATTAAAGTCAATATGACAAACATTGCAACTTTTTCTGTTTTAAGTGCGTTGAATAAGTGTACGTTAATTTGCTGCCAGTCACTAACAAATAACTCATTACTCTCAAGTAAATGCATTATTTCTATACTTGTTTGAGGAGAGTCGTAAGGATCGCTTGTAAAAACCTCTATTTGATTCACTTTGTTATCCGCAATATCAAAAAACTTTTGCCCTTCATTAAGCGGCATAATTATATTGCTGTGATCAAAATCATTTAAACCGCTATTAAAAGTTGCCACAATAGTAAATTCTTTCATTCTCGGAATCTGGCCAATAATTGTTGTATTAAACTGCGGGGACACTAAAGTAATTATACTGCCTAGCTTAGCACCTAAGCTTCTTGCAAGAGACTCACCAATTACTATTGAGCCAGGCTCATGAAATTGGAGAATATCACCTTTAACTATATTACTAGAGATCATGGTCTGACTTTGTAAATCCTCCAAATTCATGGCCTTAACTAATACTCCAAGCGACTCATTTTTATGCGAAGCCAGAGCTTGTCCAGTAACTATTGGATAAATCCTTTCCACTTGAGGTAATAATTTGATTTGATCAATTACTCGCGAGTAATGAGCGAAACTCTTGTTATTATAATTAGAGATAATGATGTCGCTATTTAGACCGACAATTTTATTGGTAAGCTCGGTTCTAAAGCCATTCATAATAGACATTACTACAATCAAAGCAGCCACACCAATTGCTATACCTAGCAAGGAAAATATAGCATTAATCGAAATAAATGATTCTTTTTTCTTAGCCTGTAAATATTTAATTGCAATATTGAGCTCAGTTAAGATTAATGGCATACATTTTTTAATAATTTACTTGTTAATTTTGCAACTACTGACTCAAAAGTTAGTTGCTCAATATTACCAGTTTTGCGCTCCTTAAGCTCTACTAATTCATCTTTAACTAATTTTGGTCCTACAATAATTTGCCATGGCACGCCAATAAGATTGTGTGTAGCAAATTTACTGCCTACCCCATTATCAGAATCGTCAAGTAACACTGAATATCTTTCTTGTGAAAACTTTGCGTATAAATTATCTGCTATTGCTCTACATTCTTGGTTTGCATATTGTAAACATATTATTGAAATATCAAATGGTGCTACAGATTGAGGCCAAATTATACCGTTTTGATCATTGCTAGATTCAATTATTGCTGCCACCAACCTTGACACTCCGATCCCATACGCTCCACCAACAGGATTAACCAACCTGCCTTCTTTATTTTGTACTACACAATTCATAGCTTTGCTATATTTTGTTCCGAAATTAAATATATGACCAACTTCAATTCCACGCTGTCTCATTAATTTTGATTCTGCTATTGGACAGTTCTTAGGATCATGCAGATCATCAGATGTTGCATAACATGCTTTGATTTTATCAATATCAAGCTCCTGGGCTTTTAATAATGTGTTTAACTCTGGATCGTAAAAAATTGTACTTTCACCATCTTTAGAAATAATCTGAAATTCATGACTCATATTGCCTCCTATTGGTCCAGTCTCAGCTTTTACAGGTATTACTTGCACACCTAGTCTATTAAAGATGTGAATATAGACCCTGAACATATTATCATAAGATTTAATTGCCGCTTCTTCGTCTAAATCAAAAGAATAAGCATCCTTCATATAAAATTCACGCCCGCGCATCACGCCAAATCTAGGCCTGATCTCGTCTCTAAATTTCCACTGAATTTGATATAAATTGATTGGTAATGCTTTGTAAGATTTCACATTATTGCGAAATAAATCAGTAATAGCGTCCTCAGCAGTAGGGCCAAATAGGAGATTATTTTCATGTCTATCAGTTATTTTGAGCATTTCCTTACCATAACTTTCGTATCTACCTGTTTCTATCCAAAAATCTGCAGGTTGGATACAAGGAAGAAGTAATTCAATAGCTCCGGCTTTATTCATTTCCTCTCTCACTATTTGTTCTATCTTCTTTAGCACTCTAAGACCTAGTGGTAACCATGTATATATACCTGTACTTTGTTGGCGTATCATTCCTGCACGCAACATAAGTTTATGCGAGACAACATGAGCATCTGCTGGCTCTTCTTTTAAGATTGGTAAAAAATATTCTGTTATACGCATATATATCTAAAATTATGAGGTCAGTTTATAAACAATATAGATTTTACCATGGTTTTCTACTGTCAAATGTGACATATTTGTAAGCAAGATAAAATAATTCAAGAATAACTCAGTACAACACAATAAACCTCTTAGCAAAGATAATGACTTGAAGCTAACATTAAACATGTCAACACACAACTAAGATTAATATGAATAAATTTAAGGAGTAAACAATAATGATAAAAATTTTCCACAACATCAAATTTGATGAAATATTCTATCAGAAACTATGCGTTTTTTTTGCACTAATAACCTTGGTCATTTCTTGTCAAGAAGCTTTCGCTAACACAAACACAGATGCCATAAGCGATGTATTATGTAATGTGATTAATCAATTACAAGGTGGTATCGGTAAAGGTATCGCAACTATTGCTATTGTCGTGTTAGGTATTGGCTTGTTCTTAGGTAAATTATCTTGGCCACTTGCTATTGCTACAGCAATCGGTATTGGCTTAATTTTTGGAGCCGCAGGTATAGTAGGCTGGATCTCACCAGGCTCAGGCAGTGGCTGTACAACCGCGCATTAAATTAAATATTACCCAGCTATATAGAAAAAGCGTCATATTTTTGGCGCTTTTTTTATACCTAGGATTTACTCAAAACCCACAATATAAATGCAAAAATTAAAACGTTATAAAGATTTTAATTCTTATGATCTAGGTAAATGCTTAGCTCTTACAGCAATGTTTATCGATCATATTGGTATGTTCTTTCTGCCAGATTTAGCAATATTAAGAGTGATAGGTCGTATTAGTTTTCCAATGTTCTTTTTCTTAATAGGGTACTCGCAGAAATTTAAAAATAACTTAGACATTATAATTTTAGCTTTATTAATGATAGCATTTGATTATTTCTTTGATGATAGACAAAAAACAATCTTTATAACCAGTTATACTGTACTACCAACAATAATTATCTCACGCTTAATTCTAAAGTATAGCATCGACTGGGTAGCACAGCATTTACTGGCGAGCTTCTTTTTTCTGGCTTTATATATGCTACCTATTAGCTTATTCCTACAATGTGGCACCTTAGGTTGCGCATTTATGATTTATGGTTATTTGATAAAAAACAACATATACAACGGCACAAGTAAAACCTTTTTAATTTTAACAGTGATATCGTATTTTTATTTTCAACACTCTATTGATTCTTCGGTTGAACCCATTATCCTGATCGTTCTTTTAGGCTATCTATCACTGTGGATGAACAAGTTCAAGCTAAAAGAGTATCAGTTTCAAAACAATTGCGCTAAACTTATCCTATCCACGTGCTCACGCTATTCGTTGTTACTGTATTACGTGCATTTTGAACTATTTAAGATAATGAGTAAGATCTATAAGTTCACTTAAAGTCTTGAGAATGGTGGCTGGACCAGGAATTGAACCAGGGACACAAGGATTTTCAGTCCTTTGCTCTACCAACTGAGCTATCCAGCCAATATGAATATTTTATAAAATAAAAAAACCTATATGTCGAGACTATTTGTTCATTTTTTTTTCTTTTTCAGGCAAGAGTCTGAATATTTTATCTAATTCTTCTAAGCTATTATAATAGATCATTATAATACCATGATCATGACTTTTAAAGTCTATACTGACTTTAACTCCAAGCTGATCAGACATGGCATTTTCTAACATCTTCTTCTCCTGTAGATCAGCAAACAACCCCTTAATCTTAATTGATCTACCTTTGCCAACTGCAAAATTTTCTGCCTGCCTTACATTCAAACCTTTAGCTACAATGTCCTTAGCGGCCTTTATTGGATCTCTAGCAGTTACTAGCGCTCTAGCGTGACCTTTAGAAAGCTGATTAGTTGCGATCATTTCTTGCACTTTTAAAGGCAAAGATAATAATCTGAGTAAGTTTGCTACATAGCTTCGACTTTTCCCTATAATCTTGGCTAGATCATTCTGAGTATAATTATAATCAACAAGTAAACTCTTGTATGCTAGAGCTTCTTCTAATGGACTAAGGTCTTCTCTTTGTACGTTCTCGATAATAGCAAACTCACGTACCACAGCTTCATTTATGTCCTTAATAATCGCTGGAATTTTTGCTACTCCTGCCAATTTGCATGCACGATATCTTCTCTCGCCAGCTACAATTATATACTGGTTTTTATCAGTTTTTTTAACCAAAATAGGCATAATGACGCCTTTTTCTTTTATAGAATTAGCAAGTTCTTGTAGGGATTTTTGATCAAAATTTTTACGTGGTTGCCCGTCATTAGCAATGACTTGTTCGAGATTCAATAAGGTGACGCTTTCATATTTACTATCAGTATGCATATCTCCATAATTATAACTTTCACCAATAAGTGAGGAAAGCCCTCTACCCAAACCGCTTTTTTTTGCTGTAACCATTTTTTTAATTTACTTTCTCTTCAATTTTGCTACTAATCATCATTTCTTGTGTCAAAAACTCTCTTGCTAAATCTATGTAAGCGCTCGACCCAGTACAATTGATATCATATATCAATACTGGTTTGCCATAAGACGGTGCCTCGGACACTCTTACATTCCTTGGAATCACTGTTTTATAAACTAAATCTCCTAAACAACTTCTTACATCTCTCTCTACATGCTCGGTCAACTTATTTCTTTTATCGTACATCGTAAGAACCACACCGCTTATTACTAAATTAGGATTCAATGTATTTTTAATTAATTTAAAAGTTTCTAGCAAATGTTTTAGACCCTCCAAAGCAAAAAATTCACATTGCAATGGAATCATTAAAGAAGTCGATGCGGTTAATGCATTAACCGCAAGCAAACCAAGAGAAGGCGGGCAATCAATTAAAATATAATCGTAAAGATTGTGCAAATTGCTAATGCTCTTCTTCAGAATAAATTGCGGCTTCTCTAAGCCTATTAATTCTATCTCAGCAGCAGCTAAATCAACGCTTGAAGTGACAATATCTAAATTTCTTACTTCTGTTTTTACAATGCAGTTAATAACGTTTTTTTCGCCAATAAGCGCATGGTATAAATTACTTTTTCTTTGTTCAGAGCTAATACCATAACCAGTACTTGCATTGCCTTGAGGGTCACTATCTATTAATAATACTCTGTTGTTTGTGGCAGCAAGTGCTGTTGCAAGATTGCTTGCGGTAGTGGTCTTGCCCACTCCACCCTTCTGATTGACAAATGATATTACTTTAGCCATATCATTATTTTCTATTAAAGTTACAAAGACTAACAATCACTGCTTGATTGTTAGTTATGCTGGGGTAAATGGTATACTCGAAATTCCATTTTTTCTTTGCCATGTCAATCTCTTCCTGCCAATTTTTGCCCTTCGGTAAAAGTAACTTACTCTTAATGTGACCCAGCTTTTTACTAACCATGTCCAGCAAATCATCTACGTTAGTAAGCGCCCTACAAGTAATAATATCAATTATAGCAATTTTTAAGTCTGTAAACAAACAATTATGCACTTCAACCTTATTTTTACTAAATTTTTTAGCTTCTTGTAAAAAAACTGACTTCCTTAAATCGCTATCAACCAAACGTAAATGCTTAACACCTAGTATCGACAATACCAAGCCTGGCAAACCACTACCGCTACCAATATCAAGAACAATGTTTGTGCTATTTATAAAAGATATAAGTTGTGCTGAATCCAGAATATGCCTGCTCCATACGTGTTTTACTGTACTTTTGCTAATTAAATTTATGCTTCTGTTCCACTTTAGCAACAATACGACATACTGCTCTAAACATAAAAATGTTTCTTGTGAAACATTATATTCATTTAATAGGTAGTTTTTGACATTATTGTAATCACTGTAGTCCCACATTATTTTTGAGAATTTAAAATTTATAAAAATGTTTCACATGAAACATTTTGGTTGTCTTGTATTAATGAATTTTTACCATGTAAGTAAACTAAAATTGCCGTAATAGCTGCAGGGGTAATCCCTGGTATTCTTGATGCCTCGCCAATATTAGCTGGCTTAATTTTAGTCAATTTTTCTACCGCTTCAATAGATAAACTACCTATTTGTAAAAAATCAAAATTACAGGAAATTTTAATCCCTTCATTCTTCTTGAATAGTTTAATATCAGCTGCTTGTTTTGCTAAATAAGTTGAGTATTTAGCTTCTACTAAAACATACGCTACTATTTGTTGGCTAAAATTTCTTGTTTCTGGAAGTATTTTATTGATTAAAGCAATATCTACATTAGGATAACTCATCAGCTCATAAGCTGATCTCCACACGCCATCTTGTGTCAAGTTTAAGTCGTGTTGCTTAAGTTGGTTTGGGGTAAATTTACTAGTTGTTAGTAATGCTTTGGCTTGCGCAATAGAATTAATTTTTCTCTGAGTAGCAACAAATCTTGCTGTTGATACGCATCCAATCTTATAGCCATATTCTGTCAACCTAATATCTGCATTATCAGCCCGCAAAGAAAGTCTATACTCGGACCTCGATGTAAACATTCTATATGGCTCCTGAGTGCCATTTAAAACTAAATCATCAATCATCACCCCAATATAGGCATCTGAACGATCCAGAACAAATTTTTCTTTAGAAACCAAAGAAAGTGAAGCATTAATTCCAGCAATAATACCTTGTCCGGCTGCTTCTTCATAACCTGTGGTACCATTAATTTGACCAGCTAAATATAGCCCTCTAATTTTCTTGCTCTCCAAACTATGCGTTAACTCTCGTGGATCAACGTAATCATATTCAATAGCGTAACCTGGACGTACAATTATACATTGCTCTAGCCCAGGTATGGATCTAACCAATTTTTTCTGCACATCTTCTGGTAGTGAAGTTGAAATGCCATTAGGATACACCAAATCAGAATCTAAACCTTCTGGTTCAAGGAAAATTTGATGGCTTTGTTTATCAGCAAAACGCATGATTTTATCCTCGATTGATGGACAGTACCTTGGTCCTGATGATTTAATTTGTCCAGAATACATTGGAGAACGATGTACATTTTCCTTAATTATAGTATGTGTTACATTAGTAGTTTTTGTAATATAACAACAAATTTGCGGCACATCTATTTTTGTATTCATATGTGAAAATGGATGTGGATGCTCATCTCCAAACTGTTTTTCTAGCATAGTATAATTAATAGAGCTAGCTAAAATCCGTGGCGGTGTGCCTGTTTTTAATCTGCCTAAACGGAAGTCTAATTTATGCAAGGTATTTGATAAGCCAATGGATGGAGCCTCATTAACTCTACCTGCTCTTATCTTTTTTGTGCCTAAGTGAATTAAGCCGTTTAAAAAAGTTCCAGTAGTTAGAATTACCCTTGGTGCTAATATTTGTTTATTACCAGCAATTACCACTCCTACAATTTTTTTATCTGATATTATTAAATCTTCTACAGACGCTTCCATAACTGTAAGGTTTGGTTGATTAGTTAAAATTTGCTGTATAGCTTTTTTATATAACTCTCTATCAGCTTGAGCTCTAGGACCCCAAACTGCCGGACCTTTACTAGCATTTAGCATTTTATAATGTATCCCTGCCATATCAATGGCAGCCCCCATAATACCATCAAGAGCATCAATTTCTCTAACAATAGTGCCTTTACCAATACCGCCAATAGCTGGGTTACAAGACATCTCACCTAGATTAGAAAATTTAAGGGTAATTAAAGAGGTATTTGCACCCATGCGTGCTGCTGCTGCTGCTGCTTCACAACCAGCATGTCCACCACCTATCACTATTACATCAAACTTCTGCATAACTTTCTAGATTTTTTGAGAATGATATGAGTATAAGGATTTTCTTAATTATACGCAATATTGAAATTGTTAAAATTGAGTTTATTTTAGATAAAAATAACTAAGTCCATACTTAATAATGCAAATGCTAACACCTATTATAATTTAACTGCAAAACAAAAATCATGATTTTCTATAGCAAAGAAGTTGACTGAGTTTATAAAACAAAAACTGATATACACAACATAAAGTAACTGGAGAAGCGCATTAGATAGCTTTGTTTTTAATCTCTGAAACAAATCTTATTGACTGACCTAATTTCGTAAGAGAATCTTCAAGGCAAGCATCTTCTATGCCTTCAATATCAATTTTAGGTTGATTTATAGGTATTTGGTCTTCTTCCAAAAAGGTGTCGATACGTAAGGATGGATTTAAATCAAATCTCAATTGATCGATATAATCATCTCCTGTATAGAATTGGATTTTTTCTACAATGATATTAGACATATGAAATAACTCTGAAGAAAAACAACTATTGGCTACAAAAATATGTAGCACTCTCTTGGTCTTCTGCTCTCGTTTATCTACGGTAACCTTGTAAGGCAAGGTATAACTAGAAAGGCTATCTCCAACAATCGCATGCCAATCATACAATATTTTCTTTAATGCTATTCCTTTAGACTTGTAGATCTCATTTAAACACTTATCAACATAGTTTGATAAAATCAAAAAACCTTTAATATTACTTTTCATATAATCTCAATACTGTAGCTTAGTTAAGATTGGGTAAAATTCTTCTATAACAGATTGATATAATTGCTTCTTAAAAGGTATAACTATATTAGGCAACGTTACTAACTCAACCCATTGCCATTTAGTAAATTCAGGTGGGAATTGATTTATATTGATTTCATCATTATTACCAACGAATTTCAAAAGCACCCATTTTTGCTTTTGACCACGATATTGTCCATTCCAAAAACGAGTAATTAAAGACTTTGGTAAATCATAGTAATACCAGTTGATGCTCTCTGAGATGATTTGAACACTCTTAATGCCAGTTTCTTCTAAGGTTTCACGCATTACAGCTTCAATAATAGTTTCTTCTCCATCAATACCACCTTGTGGCATCTGCCAAGTATTGTTCTTGCTATCAATTCTTTTACCAACAAAAACTTGCTTTTCATTATTAACAATAAACATCCCTACACCCCTGCGATATGGGAGAGTACCACTGTTAGATGTGTAAATTTTTGTTTTCAATGATTTAACCTGATACTGTAATTTTCTTAGGCAAGGCTTTTATAGGAACTATTTTAATATTCTTGCTATCTAAAGTTGTGAGCCATTTTTGTATGGAGTCAATATTAGCACTATCAAAACGCACAACTCCTATCGCCTTACCTTTTTTCTTCGCAATTTCTTCTAGATCTCTCAATGCTTGCAGTGTTTTATCTTGAGTTTGCCCCTTATCAATTACTATATCGCAAGCCTCAACTGCAAAAACATTCTCATTATCTGATTCCAAAACTATAGTCTTGTCGTTAATACCATACAAAAAAAATAAGTTTGATTTATGCAAATGATCTACAATGCTAGATATCGCATCAACTGAATGTAAAAACTTATCATGTCCAAGATTGTACACGCCGATAGTATAATCAATTTTATCAAGTATCTTTTGCAAACGATAATGAATTTCTTCGGCATTAAAAGAAGATGCTATATCGTATTCTCTAACTGTTGTATCGTTATGAGGTACTATGAAAGGCACCTCGATAAAAACATCATTACCATTGTCTTTAATAGCACTCACAATATCAAGTAATGGCTCGCTATAAGGCGAAACACCGATAGTGATTTCTTTTGGCAACATTTTAATGTTATTAATAAATTCAGAGCCAAACTCAAACTGATCAATTAATAATGCTATATTATGTATGTCTACAGTTTTATTAATATTTTCTATCTGCTGCTCAATATTAGAAGCCAGTTCAGTGTAGGCTTTTTTATCTTCTGGTATGGCCAATACTATTTTTTGTTTACTTATTAGTTTATTTATATTATTTTCTTTCTGTATATTCCAACCTACATAGATCAAATACACCCAAAACAATGCCAATACACATGAAAGCATGCCTAAAAAATAAGAATAATCTTTTTTATTCATGTACTACTTCTTTCTTATAAATACTAATACCTTTAATTAGATCCACAGCCCGTTCTAATTGATAATCTTCTTCTATTTCCTTATTAAGGCTTACCGAAGTTTTAAACTTATCAAATTGTAATGTTTCATTATTGATGCTTTTTATAACACCGCTTTGATTTATATGACCTAACAGATTCTCTTCGCGAGTATTTTGAGCGTTATTGGTTTCTTTGATAATAGATTGTTCCACTACGATATCTGGAATGATGCCTTCTGCTTGTATTGATCGGCCATTTGGCGTGTAGTAAAGAGCTGTTGTAAGTCCTACCGCTGAACCTCCATTAAGTGGAATTACTGTTTGCACTGAGCCCTTACCAAAAGATCTGCTACCAATTATTATAGCTCTTTTGTGATCTTGTAAAGCCCCAGCTACTATTTCCGAAGCTGAAGCTGAGCCTTCATTTATCAATATTACCAATGGCAAGTCAATGCATTTGTGACCCTTTTTATTTGCAGCATATACTATATTATTACTCACATCCCTACCTTTAGTAGAAACTATAGTACCAGTTTGTAAGAAGATATCTGCTACATCAACAGCTTGCTCCAACAATCCACCTGGATTATTTCGTAAGTCTAATACTATTCCTTTTATGTTACTATTTTTCTCAGTTAAGTTATTAAGTCCTTTTATTATATTCTTAGCAACATTTTCAGAAAACGAGCTTACCCTAATATAAGCTACATCCTTACTTTCTACGCGAGACTTAACAGAAATAATTTTAATGTTTTCTCTTTTCATAATAATATCAAAAGGTGTTGGGTGATTATTACGCAAAATAGTTAACTTAATAATACTTCCTGGCTCACCCCTAATTCTTTTAATATCATCGCTAGTATTTGAGCCATATATTGATTGTCCATCAATACCAATAATATAATCGCCGGCTTTTATGCCTGCTTTAGCTGCAGGACTGTCATCTAATGGGGCTATAATTTGAATTAATCCACTCTCAACTATCACTTCAATTCCTACCCCCCCGAATTCTCCTTTAGAATAAGAATTTAATTCACCATACATATCTTTATTAAGAAAACCAGAATGCGGGTCTAAAGAAGCTAACATGCCATTGATTGCAGCTTCATTTAATTTAGCATCATCCACAACGCTAACATAGTCTCTTTTGATAATTTTATATACGTCACAAAACCCATAAAATGCTGGCACATTACAACGCTCATCTTGCTTAGCCCAACTTATGCTATTAGTAATTATAAGGACCAAAAATAGGGTTATCAGCTTATTCATGAAAATTGCACTCTTTATTTCAACTTATAAAATATTGATTCGTCATAAGATTACTAAGTTTAATTTTCAGTTAATACTTGCTTCTTTATTCAAACTACAACTCAAGAGTATTGACACTCATACCAGACTTAGGAAGTCATGTCTAATTTATCGCTTTGTAGTGACGCGACTATACAAATCGTATCTTGCATTATCCATGGCATGAAATCAACACCTTAATTAAGTATCTCGATCTCATTTATGCGGCATCGTATTTTATAGTTGCAATATTGCTGTAATATTACAAATAAAATAGTATACATTCATTAGCAAAAGTATAGTGTTGTAGGTGCTGTGCTAAGCGCTTAATACAGGTTAGTTAGATCAAATAATGCTTCTTAGGATTTTATTTTTTATTGTATTGTTTACTTCAAATAGCTTGGTGTACGCACAAGCAGAAAGCGCTGACTGTCAAGCATTAGAGCTTGCTAGTATCAATCATTGGCCTCAGGCATATAAGTGCGCCTACAAACAAAACAACCCTGCATTATTAAAGCTCGTAAAGTGGCTTTGCTATCAACAAAAAAGTTGCAGTACTGATTTTAAAGATATTAGCGATTTTATAATTGCCAATCCTGATTTTCCTGATATCGAGATTTTAGTCAAACGAGCTGAAGAAAAAATTACTTCACAAATTACAGACGAGGTTTTGGTAAAGTGGTTTCGTAAACATAAACCTAAAACTGCTACAGGTATTAAATATTACATAAAATTATCTTTACCTCACATAGTAGATAAAGATAAATTGTCTAAAACTGTAAAATACGGATGGATTAATGGCAGTTATAATAGCGAAGAACGCGCATTGTTCTTACAAAAATATGGTCATTTACTTTCAACCCAAGATCACATAGCTAAGATTTACCTACTTCTCTCGAAAGGTAATACAAAAATTGATCAAGATATTTTAAATCTCATTCCGAATAACTACAAAGAACTCTTAAAAGCAAGAATGTCTCTACGTAACGATCAAAATAATTTTGCTAAAATTATTAATAATATACCTAAAAATCTAAGAAATGACACAGAATTACTATTTGCCGAAGCTCAATGGTACAAACATAAAGGTCATCATCGCAAACTGGCTAAACTACTATATGATCATCGTCAACAAAAGAGTGTAGGCGCCGATAATTGGTTTAAACTTAGAACAAACACCGTTGTTGAATTAATTGATACTGGAAGTTATAAATTTGCCTATAACATAGCTAAAGATCATTCGTATACAGATTTGGTAAATTACGTTGATGGGGAATGGCTTGCAGGAAGAATAGCATACTTCTATTTGGATCAGCCTCAGCTTGCTATAGAGCATTTTAAAAATATTTACAAACAATCAAAATTTTCTGTGAGCAAGTCTAAAGGAGCGTACTGGTCAGCTATGGCTGCACGTAAATTAAAGAACATGGAACTAGCAGATGAGTTTTTTGTTTTAGCTAGCAGATACCCCGATACATTTTATGGACAACTAGCAGTGATGCATAAAAGTAAAGATCCATACATTATATTGCCAGCAGAACCAAAAATTGAAGACGATGATTTAATATGGTTCAAAAATAATCAACTAATTAGCGCGATCAAGTTACTAATCCAAGCTAAAAAATATAATCTGGTTGAAAAATTTATGAAAACAGTAATTCAACACAATCCTGACCCAGC
This sequence comes from Rickettsia typhi, assembly GCA_945905715.1. Lineage (GTDB taxonomy): Bacteria > Pseudomonadota > Alphaproteobacteria > Rickettsiales > JABSSG01 > JAGVLN01. The sequence goes on along the minus strand of CAMDPW010000017.1, from coordinate 1,207 downwards.
AAAAATCTTATTGATAGTAAGATTGGGTTATAATATTAATATGCCACGTTTATCCGTATCTTCAGGAAAAGAAGCAGCAAGACATGGTTATTTCTTGGCTAAACATATCTATCCAACTTTAAAATTCTCTCCTAAATCTAATCAGATTGAAAAAGCTTTAATGTTATCAATTATACGCCAAGAAAGCGCATTCGATCAATATGCTGTAAGCTCTGCGGAGGCTATGGGATTAATGCAATTAATACATCCGACTGCTAAAGACGTAAGTCAAGAACTCAATATAAGATTCAAGAAGAATGATCTGATCAACAACCCGAAATTGAATCTTACATTTGGCTGTCACCATCTCACTAAATTAATTGAGTATTATAATGGCTCATATATTTTAGCTATAGCTGCCTATAATGCTGGACCTGGCAACGTAAATAAATGGATCGTAAAATATGGAGATCCACGCAAATTAAAAAGCGCTGAACAAGTAATAAAATGGATAGAAAAAATTCCTTTTTTTGAGACCAGGGGCTATGTACAAAACGTTTTAACTAATCTACAAGTATACAGAAGTATACTAAAAAATAACAAGACAGATAGGATTAAAGTAAACTTGAATCAAGACTTGTTACGGTCTAATAAGCGTCTAACACGGTCTTAATGAATCATGAAGTATTCTTTGGATCAGCGATTTATTATTGATTAACACAAGTCATGATTGAAAGAAATGTTAGGAACACTGTGTCATGGAAAATGCCTGTTTTGATAAAAAAAGTAAAGAAAAAAATATGGGACCCACCAACCTCAGAAAAAATAAGACATCCTTTCTGGCTAACGTTAATAAAGAAAACTGCAGATCAATTCATTAAACATCACTCTGAGCATGATATCTGCCTGGTTTAACACAAAAGAAAGTAACACAATGCTCTCAAAAAAAAATACTCGTTCAGACAAAAATAATTTTTGACTTACATTAGACGTAGCAATTATTTTTGACGATTTATACTATAGTAAAATAAGTTGAATTAGCATAATTGAAAGAAGTGTCTTATTATCTCAGACAGATCATTAAATTTGGTAATTTGATCTTTAATCCATCGTTTCATATTTGCCCAAAACTTCTCTATAGGATTTAAATCTGGTGAATATGGTGGTAGAAAAACTACTCTACAACCTACAGAGTCTATTAAATCTCTAGTTTTCTGGGATTTATGAA
>CAMDPW010000016.1 GCA_945905715.1 Rickettsia typhi | reverse complement strand
GTGGTTGTGAGCTGGATTATGATTAAAATACAGTAGCTCATTTTTCTTTTAGAATCTTCTTTCACTTATTGACCATGCTGTCATGTACGCCAAATTCCTTACATAAAGTAGCGGCCTTTTATCGCCCTTTAGACTAGCAAATGCTACCTCTCGTAAAGTGAATTTTTGGTCCTAATTTCGGGGGTCACCGTAGCCCTGGGGAGCATGCCAATTCATCTTCATCAAAGGAAATAAGGAATGCCTAACATCTTATAAAGACAAGGCCGGTAAATATATGAAATAACGTGGTGTAACACTACCTTCGATGTAAAAATGCCATTTTGTTATATCTGTATTTGACTTTTAAAACATCCTGAGCTATTATCAACCCGTTATGAAAAATTTAAAAAATACATCATTCTTTTGTAATTCTTACTATTTTAGCGCATAGCGCTAAATATACATATCTTCTCACCCTTATTTTAGAAAAATTTGAAAGTCCGAGCAAAAATCTCGGAAACTAAAATATATTTTATATTGAGAATAGTAAGATGACAAAAAAAATACTTATAATTATAGCATTAATACTAGGAATAACATCTACAGCCTTAGCAGCTGAGAAAATTCTTATAACAATCAATCAATTTGTTAATCACTCTTCTCTTGACGCAGCTACTGATGGAGTAAAAAAGGGTCTGAAAGACAGAGGATTTACTTCTGACAAAATTGAAATAAGATTTGATAATGCTCAAGGAAATATGGCACATGCAGCGCAAATTGCTAAACATCAAGCAGCTTTACACCCAGCTGTTATGGTTGCAATTGCCACCCCATCTGCACAGATAACCTTAAAAGCTAAAAAGTCACGTTCCTTACTTGCATTTGCTGCAGTGACTGATCCTAAAGCTGCTGGATTAACAGATGATAGTAACGTAATTGGAGTAAGCGACAGACCACAAATTGGTGCTCTGTTAAAGATTATAAAACAAGTTATACCTAAAGCAAAAACTATAGGAATTCTCTTTAATCCAGGGGAAATAAACTCTGTTAAAATTACCGAAGAAATGGAAAAACTAGCACTAGCTAATGGTTTCAAAATAGAAAAAGCTGTAATCAACTCTTTAAGTAATATTAAATTGGTAATACAAAAACTTATTACAAACGTAGATGTGATTTACTTGCCACAAGACAATCTTATTTTCTCTTCTATTGAAACCTTTGCAAAAATAGCGCTAAAAGCAAAAATCCCACTAGTAGCAAATGTTCCAGATGCAACTTACCAAGGCCTATTATTCGCCTTAGGATCTGATTATTTCCAAGATGGTGTCCAGCTTGGCAACATGATTGCTGATTATTTAAGAGGAATAAAAGCAACACCTAATATACAGTTGGCAAATATTAAAACGTTGAAATTTAATGACAAAATAGCAGCCAACCTTGGTATTTTTATACCAAAAAATTTAAAAAATTAGACTTAAATTTATATAAGGAATATACAAATGTCAAAAAATTTATTTATACTAATAATGTTAACCCTAGGAATAAATTCTACAGCCTTAGCAGCTGAGAAAATTCTTATAACAATCAATCAATTTGTTAGCCACCCTGCCCTTGATGCAGCTACCGATGGAGTAAAAAATACTCTAAAAGATAGAGGATTCATACCAGATAAAGTTGAAATTAAGTTTGATAATGCTCAAGGAAATATGGCACATGCAGCGCAAATTGCTAAACATCAAGCAGCTTTACACCCAGCTGTTATGGTTGCAATTGCTACTCCATCTGCACAAGTAACTTTAAAAGCTAGGGACGCTAATTCTTTACTTGCATTTGCTGCAGTAACCGATCATAACACTGCTGGCTTAACAGGCACTAATATAATTGGGGTAGGTGATCAGCCACCAATCTCCGACCTATTAAAAGTTATTAAGCAAACTTTGCCTCAAGCAAAAACTATAGGTATTATATTTAACCCAGGAGAAGTAAACTCTGTTAAAATGACTGAAGAAATGGATAAATTAGCATCAGCTGATGGGTTCAAAATAGAAAAAGCCATCGTTAACTCTTCCAGTAATATAAAATTAGCAGTACACCAGTTAATTCCAAATATAGATCTCATTTACTTACCACAAGACAACCTTGTTGTTTCATCTATTGATACCATTGCAAAAATAGCGCTAAAAGCAAAAGTCCCGGTTGTAGCGAACGATTCAACATTAGTTAGAAAAGGCCTGTTATTTGCCTTGGGATCTGATTATTTCCAAGATGGTGTACAGCTTGGCAACATGATTGCTGATCATTTAAGTGGAATAAAAGTAACGCCTAATATACAACCAGCAGGTGCTACAACATTAAGATTTAATGACAAAATAGCAGCTGAGCTCAATATTATAATTCCACAAGAGGAACAGCCATGAATATATTACAACTTTTAGGTGCTGTTGAAATTGGATTAATCTATGCCCTAGTTGCAATTGGAGTTTATATAACCTTCGGGATAATAGACTTTCCTGATCTAACAGTTGATGGCAGTTTTACATCAGGTGCAGCAGTAGCGACCGTGATGATAGCTTCTGGTTATAACCCATGGATTGCTACTATAATTGCAATCATAACTGGTAGTTTCGCAGGAATGGTAACCGGCTATCTTAATGTTAAATGGGATATTCTTGGTTTACTAGCTGGAATTTTAACCATGACCGCTCTTTACTCTATTAACCTGAGGATCATGCAACGTCCAAACATTGCTATTATGGACGAACCAACCATATTTATAAATGACAATATTATTTCCACTACGTTGATTATCGTTATCATTAGCACTATGCTGCTAACCAGATTTTTTTCTTCTGAATACGGTCTTGCAATTCGCGGTATCGGAATAAATCCAAAAGTCAGCAAATCATATGGCATCAAGGTTGGAAAAATGAAAATTTTTGCATTAATGCTTAGCAATGGGATTGTGGCGCTTGCAGGTGCATTATTTGCACAATCACAGGGTTTTGCTGATATCTCAATGGGAAATGGTACAATCATTATAGGTTTAGCGTCAGTGATCATTGGCGAAACAATTTTCTTAAATCCAAAAAAAATCTTACTGGCATTAATTTCCTGTATTATTGGATCTATACTATACCGCATTGCTATTGCTTTCGCACTAAATGCGCATGACGTAGGATTAGAGGTATATGACTTGAATTTAATCACTGCAATCATTGTTGCAATTACTATGATCTTACCAAAATTGAAAAAGAATTGGAGTGCAAAATGATCGAACTAAAAAATATAAATATAATATTTAATAAAGGCACTCAGCTTGAAAACAATGTATTGAAAAACATAAATTTGAACGTTAATGAAAGTGAGTTTGTTACTATTATCGGCGGGAATGGTGCCGGTAAATCTACCTTAATGAATGTATTATCAGGAGATATTACCCCTGAAAAAGGACAAATTTTGATTAATCAAAAAAATGTTACTAAACTTTCCGTTGAAGAAAGAGCTGGAATGGTCGCAAGAATATTCCAAGACCCGATGATCGGTACTTTTTCTGGTTTAAGTATAGAAGAAAATATGAGTATAGCATATAAACGCGGCTATACCAGAGGATTACGACATAGCTTAAATGATCAACTTCGAGATAAATTTCGTGAAGCCCTAAGTGAGCTTAATATGGGATTAGAAAACAGACTAAAAGACGAAGTTTCAAGCCTATCAGGCGGTCAACGTCAAGCATTAAGTTTAATAATGGCTACCTTGCAGGATTCAAAAATATTACTTCTTGACGAGCATACAGCGGCACTTGATCCCAAAATTGCCAAAGTAATTATGGGTATCACAGAAAAAATAATCAAAAAATACAAACTAACTGCTCTAATGATCACACATAGTATGACACAAGCATTAGAATATGGCGATCGCACTATTATGATATATCACGGTGAAATTGTACGTGATATGCATGGCAAAAAGCGCAAAACGTTATCTCCGGAAGATCTGATCAAATATTTCGATTTGTGATTTTATTATTAGTTTTAACTTTCTTTCCTAAAAATACTAGTTTTGAAATACCAATTCATGGACTGTTTATTTTGCTAGAGTGAGCACGAACTGTGATGGCTTCGTATGCAACTATGCGGTTGCATTTTAAATTGTAAATAAGTCACGCATGCAAAGTATCATCACTTACAAGTTATGAAGACACTGTGTACGGTAGTCTTAAGTTGTAGAATTTTAAAGAAGTAGATTCATTTGAACTCTACTTCTTTAAATTTTATTATTAGTTTAGGAGATAAAGTAATGAAAAGTCAAAAGGGTATGAACAATATAAATACAGCAATAATACCATATGGTTATGGCACTTGGGTATATGATAAATTCTTTCCGACTGATGGCTCCAAAGCCTTTACTAAACCTGGGTTATTGTCATCAAACTTAACATCATATAACCAAGAGGCTAAAGGTTTTACATTTACGCAGATATTTGCCTATGGTGGAGATATAGAAATGTACTGCCGTGGCTCTGGTGAAAGTGACCCTAGTGAGCCATGCACAGTTGATGGCAAAGAACCAACTATACTTACTACTTATCCAGGAGTGTATAAAGACAAGTATGTTGGTCACAGATCTCAGGAGGCTTACTATAATCTTCCAGGAGTTAGGCAGAACCTTCTTATTATTGATGGACGAATGGATCAAGATATAAAAGCGGGGGACTATGACTATTTAAATAGCCTTAATATTTTACTACCGGCTGAGGCTATACTTTTTGCTGATGTAGTTTCAACTGCAATATGTCAAGATGATTTTGTGGATGGAGTACAATTTGATGTTGAGCCATTTAGCTTCACAGGAGAAGGTGGACTTAAAAAGGGTGATGGACAAAAATATTTTTATACTCAAATCGCTAAAAATTTTGCAGGTTGGAATGGGCAACCTGATAACAGTGGTATTAATCCGAATCTTTCTTCAGATCCTCTTGGTTGCGTTAATTCTCATCATCCAAATGGGCGAATTTTTAGTGTATTTACTTTCGCGCAATCTGTGACTCCTGATGTCGTAGCAGCCTTCAAGCAGTATAATAATGGTTATATTGTTGATTCTTTATATGACCTAGGGCCTTTACCTGGAGGACAATTAAATTCAGTAGCTGATTTTGCAAAGTATGCAGCACAAGAAATTGCAGATATGAAAACAAAAAATGTCCCGTATCAATTTGCAATACCTGCAGCTGCGTCCGCTCATGAATTTGAAACAACCACCAATAGTGGAGTACAGGGTATAGGCGTAGGAAATCAAATTGAATATATTAAAGCCGTAATTGCTGCAATAGATCCTATAACTTTAAGACAAAGTGATCTAAATTTTAAAGGTATAGATATTTGGTCATGGAACCAAAAAATGACGTGGCATGGCAATGAATACACTCCTGCATCTCCACCAGTAGAAATTTTAGAATATCTTGAATCATTAAATTTGAACGCTTTATTAGATTTAGATTTGAACGGTCAATGCGAACTTTTTCATGTAGACCTATAGTTCGGGATGAATTTATAAATTTAGTATGAATTGCGGCAATGTTAATAAGCTTGAAAGTGCCTTGATGTGTTCAACTGTTATTGAAGACAAATCTGCTCTTACAAAGCTAAATAAACTTTATACATTGAAAATACCAAAGATGACATTATTAAATACGAAGTCAGAAAGTCATTTGGCTTCGTATTTACTAGTAATTTAGCAGAATCAACTGTAAATATGTTGTTAAGCTAACGACAAAAAGGTAAGCAAAAGATACTATTAAGTAGAGATGGAACTCGTAATATTTATAATGGTCTCTCTGCTGCATCTGATCTCGTTTCTTTTCCTACTAAACCTCGTAAAAACAATATCAGTAAACATGAAGTTCATAGGCATTAATTCAATAAACAGATTATGACTCATAAGCTTTGGAAACTCTTTCTTATAATTTTGATACCAAGCAGCATCAATAAAAATCTTTGAAGGTATGGAGAAAGAGTGACCTAAGTGGAACATTACTACAACATGGTTATATTTTTTAAAAAACTTACAAAAAAACAATGTCTTTTGCGTCTTCTTTTAGGATTTGATAGTATATATTTTTCCTTGTGCTGCATCAAAATAGTTGCGAAAACCATCAATTACGCAGCCAATCTCAGTTATCTTGATCGGATTGTACACTCCGATTTTGTTAAGGTAATTAGGAAGTAATCTTATCTCACATCTATTTGTTCACAATGATTTTTTACAATCATTATGTCGATGGGTTAAATATTGACATAATGTAAGTAGTTCTCTGTGCATCTATCTACTACAATAAACATCATTGTAGATTTTACGGCAAGACGGCATACTAAATAGGACATAAAAGAATTATAACAAATACAATAACACCCATTTGAAAGATGAATTATTACTCCATTGGAAAGAAGAGTACTGCAATTATTATAAAACCGTAAGTGCCTTGCTATGAAACTCTATCCAGTTGGTAATCCAACATTTCTTTGAGCATACTCTTTACGATATTATTTGGTAGTTGTTCTAAAATTTTATGACATCTGGTAATATAGCTTTTAGCTAGGTTAGCAGCTTTGTAATTAGTATGATATTTTCTAAATAATACCTGAATTTGCTTGAATTCTTTCTCTGTTTTCTCTGGATTTTTAAATATCTGAATGATTTGTTTTTGTTCGTCTTCTATTGCCTGGTTGTAAGCGATAATTACAGGCAAAGTTACTTTTCCTTCATAAAAATCATCTCCAATATTTTTACCAAAGCTATTAGAGCTTGCATTATAATCAAGTAGGTCATCAATAATTTGAAAAGTGATCCCTACATTTAAGCCAAAATCATACATCTGCTGACAGGTAGTAGCTGTTTGATCTGCGATAATTGCCCCTGATCTACAAGCAGCAGCAAATAACTCAGCAGTTTTAGCGCTAACAATTTGAATATATTTTTCTTGAGAAATCTCCATATCATTTATAACACCGAATTGCACAATCTCACCTTCGGCAATAACACCAGCAGCTTTCGATAAAACATTTAGCACTGCTAAAGAATTAGTTCTTACCATTAATTGAAATGCTTGACTAAAGAGGAAATCACCAACAAGTATGCTACATTTATTACCCCATTTTTGATGCGCAGTTAACCTTCCTCTTCTAAGAGCACTTTCATCAATTACATCGTCATGGAGTAGAGTAGCCGAGTGAATAAACTCAACTGCAGCAGCGATTTTTATGTGATCATCACCAGAATAGCCAAATAATTTTGCACTGAGTATAGCGAAGGCTGGTCTTAGTCTTTTACCACCAGCTTCAATCAAATAATCAGATAGCAATTTTATTGTATTGTCTCGATGTTCTACACAAGATTTTATAATTTGATCGACTTGTGCAAGGTCGTGATCAATATAAGTGTATATATGTTTTACTTTACTCGGCACTGGTTATTTTTTATATAAAAACACATCCACTCTTCTGCTATGTGGGTTATTGATTTCTGTGTCAATGTTAATTAATTCATCCTGCTCGCCAAATCCCTTAGTGGTTATACCTTCATTCGATACTGCTCCACTACTAAGTAATATACTTTTTACTGCGCTAATTCTGCGTTGAGAAAGGTTATTATTAAACTCTTTTTTTCCTACGCGATCTGTGTAGCCATATAACACAACATGTATGTCAGTCTTTACTTTTCTTAACTCAGATACTAATTTTTTTATGGCTAATATTGACGCACCTTCAATCTTGTCGCTACCAAATTTGAAATAAATTGAATGAAGATCATTGGTGTAGTTTATAAACTCTTTTTCAGCATCTATTCTGAAAATCAAAGTTTTAATACTTTTATAAAAACTGCTGCGACAATAATCAATATCATTCGCTAGTCCGTTTTGTTTTTGTTGCTCCAACCAACAATCAAAATAAAATTGACATGCGGCCATCTCTTTAGGATTTGTTTGGATGGTGTCATGAGGTTTACTTAATAAACTTGTCAATATCAGTCTAGCTCTTGAGAGGTCAACTACAAAACTATTGGGTAAACCGCGTCTGACTATTGCTCCTGGTGGAATATGGTTTCCTCGCTCAAGTTTGTCAGCTTTATTTTTAAAAATTTTCCAGTGATAATGAGTGGTTGTCTTCTCTGAGTAGTCTCTGTAGTAACGAGCTAGAGCTAATTGAAATGCGTTTGGAGGAGTTGGTTGAGGTAGATTGCTATGGTGCGAGCAACTTAGCAATAACAATAACAACAAACAGTAAGAAATTTGTTTTAAATACATTTAATCACTTGACTTAGTGTAACAGTAATACAATTATTCGTATCAATGATAGTCATATATATTTTATTAATCAATCTTTAAAATACCAGATATAATGGCAGATTTTTCTGTTGAGGATCACTATAGTAATTATGTTATAGTTGGACTTGATGAAGTTGGGCGAGGTTCCTGGGCTGGGCCAATAGTTGTTGGAGCGGTGATTATTAACCGTAATTACGATTGCTCTAGGATACACGACTCTAAAACTCTATCTAAGAAAATACTGCACGAACTAAATGGACAAATTTTAGCGCAGCACACTTGTAGTATTGGCATATCTCACATAGAAGAAATCAATAATTCAAACCTTAATGATGCTACTGCTATAGCAATGGTAAGGGCAATCGAGAAATTGCCAGTGAGGTCAAATATTGCTTTGGTTGATGGAAATATAAAATTAAAGAGCAATATCCAAACAGTTAATGTTATTAAAGGTGATAGTATTAGTATATCTATTGCTGCAGCTTCAATAATTGCTAAGGTTTATCGTGATAATTATATGGCTCAATTAGCTGAAGGTTTTCCTCAATATTTATGGCAGCAGAATGTGGGTTATGGTACTAAAAAGCATATTGAGCAAATATCTAAGTATGGTATTACTCCACATCATAGAATAAATTATAAACCTATTCAAAACATTGCGTACAATAAATAGATTAATCATGAAGGGGTCTGGAATGAGTAAAAACACTAAAATAACTGTGGCGTATGGCGATGGCATTGGTCCAGAAATAATGGAAGCAGTACTATTGATTCTCAAAGAAGCTAGAGCCAGCATTACAATTGAGTCGGTTGAGGTTGGAGCAGAAATTTATAAAAGAGATAATACTTCTGGTATTTCTACTGCTGCATGGGACTCTATCAGGCAAACTAAAGTGATGTTGAAGAGTCCGATTACTACTCCACAAGGTGGTGGGTATAAGAGCTTAAACGTTACTTTTAGAAAGGCTCTCGGACTGTATGTAAATTTACGTCCTTGCACTGCTTATGCACCATATATTATAACTCAACATCCAAATACGGATGTGGTGATAGTACGTGAAAATGCGGAGGATCTATATGTAGGTGTGGAATACAGACAAACTCATAATATGTATAAATCTTTAAAATTAATTAGCCACACTGGCTGTAAAAAAATCATTTGCTTCGCTTTTGATTACGCCATAAAACATAACAGAAAAAAAGTAACATGTTTTTCCAAAGATAATATTATGAAATTTACCGACGGTCTGTTTCATAAGGTTTTTGATGAAGTCCGCATTCAATACCAAGACATAGAAAGTGATCATTATATTGTTGATATTGGTACTGCCAAGCTTGCCAGTAAACCAGAGATGTTCGATGTTATCGTAACTTCGAATTTATATGGCGATATTATTTCTGATGTAGTAGCGGAAATTTCTGGTTCTGTAGGTATGGCTGGCTCAGCTAATGTTGGTAATGAGTATGCAATGTTTGAAGCCGTACACGGTGCAGCTCCTGATATTGCTAATAAAAATGTAGCTAATCCTTCAGGACTGTTAAATGCTGCTATTATGATGTTAGTCCATATTGGACAGTTCAAGATAGCAACCTCTATTCATAATGCTTGGTTAAGAACTATTGAGGATGGGATACACACTTCTGATATTTATAATCCAAAAACTAGCAGCAAAAAAGTTGGCACTAAAGAGTTTGCTTTAGAGATCATTAAAAGACTTGGTAAGAAGCCAAAAATAATAAGAAAAGCTTCTTATTCAGACTTAAAGAAAGATCAGATCAGTAGCTTTAAACCTGTGATTGATAATAGTGAGAAAAAACAATTAGTTGGAGTAGATGTATATCTTGATTTGCAAGCAGAGAATCTGGACGCATTGGCAAAACAAATTGAAAATGTAGTAGATGGAGAATTGCGCTTGCAAATGATTTCAATTATGGGTCTAAAAATTTGGCCAGGCAATAATTTGACTAAGCATGAAGGAGATTGTTTAAGCTTGAGATTTGTGCCGAATAACCAAACTAAAACCACTACTCATCAAGAGGTTATCTATTTACTCAATAAGCTTGAAAGATTAAATTTAGACTTTGTACAAATTGAGAATTTGTATAGTTTTGATGAAAAGCCTGGTTTTTCTTTGGTTCAAGGTCAGTAATTATTAAAAAGCTACTTCTTGCCTACATGAGCCTTGATTAGGTCTTGTGCTTGTTCAAAAGTTACGTCCATCGGGTCAAGATTCTGTGGAATGCTCACGTTGGTTTTGCCATATTTAAGATATGGACCATAACGCCCTTTCAGCACTTTGATTTCATTGCCTTTGAAGTCACCAAAAGATTTAAGTGCGGTATTGGCAGACGCAGTTTTTTTGTCTTGGCTAAGCAACTGTTCTGCTGATGATAATTCAATAGTAAAAACATCTACTTGATTTTGTAGAGAGACAAATTTACCGTCATAATTTAAGTAAGCACCAAACTTACCTATGCCAGCAAGAATTGGTTTGTCAGTAATAGAATGCCTGCCTACTTGGCGCGGTAAGGCAAGTAAGTCTTGTGCTACTTTTAAATCAACTGTTTCTATAGGAATAAATTTTGGAATTGAAGCACGTTTAGGCTTATCAGTTTTGCTATCAATACCTAGCTGAATGTAATGACCGTATGGACCATTCTTAAGTAATATTTGAATGTTAGCCTGATCTACACCTAAAATTCTATCTTCTGGATTGGTATTGTTTCCATTTTTTTGTTCATCAGTATCGGTTTTTTCAGTTTTATATAACTGGCGCGTATGTTTACATTCGGGATAATTGGAACAGCCAATAAAAGGTCCGTATTTTCCTAATTTTAAACTTAAGATGCCTTCAGCGCAAGTTGGGCACTTTTTAGGATCAATATCACCATTTTTTACAAAGATATGACTAGCAACTAATGGCTCTAAAGTATTAATTACATGAGTAATGTCATATTTCTGAATTTCTTGCGTATTATGATTAAAATCACTCCAGAATTCTTGCAATAATACTTTCCAATTCATTTTGCCATCAGATACAGCATCAAGTTTTTCTTCTAAATCAGCAGTGAATCCGTATTCAACATATTTTTTAAAAAAACTAAGTAAAAAAGCCGTCACTAACCTACCACGCTCTTCTGGGAAGAAGCGTTTTTTTTCTAATGTTACATAATTACGATCTTGTAGTACAGAAATAATTGAAGCATAAGTTGAAGGCCTTCCTATACCTAATTCTTCTAATTTTTTTACTAAACTTGCTTCGCTATATCTTGGAGGCGGTTCTGTTGCATGTTTACTTGAAAGAGCATCATTCAGACCTAGCTCTTCATTTTCTTGAAGGGGTGGCAAAGCTGAGTCTTCTTCGTCATCATTATCATCTTTGCCTTCTTTATATAATCGATAAAAGCCGTCAAATGCCACAGTTGAGCCAGTAGCGCGTAAAGTTGCATAGTGATCATGAGTAGTGATATCTGCAGCAACCATATCAATCACTGCATTTTCCATCTGACAAGCAACCATTCGTTGCCAGATTAATTCATATAATTTTTGTTGATCACTATCTAAATATTTGGCAGTTATTTTTGGAGTCAAATTTACATTAGTAGGTCTAATTGCTTCATGAGCTTCTTGAGCATTTTTAGCTTTCGTTTTATAAACTCTGGCACTTGCGGGTACATATTTGCCACCAAATTCTTTGGCAATAAAATCTCTGGTACTAGCAACAAAATCTGCAGATATCTGAGTACCATCTGTACGCATATAAGTTATCAAGCCAGTGTTTTCGCTATCAATTGCTATACCTTCATATAATTTTTGAGCAACTTGCATAGTTTTTTTTGCACCAAATCCTAGTTTACGCGATGCTTCTTGTTGTAATGAAGAAGTGATAAAAGGGGGGTATGGATTGCGTCTTTGTTGTTTTTTCTCAATTTCTTTAACTTTGTAAGATTTGTTTTTGAGTTGACCTACTACTTCAACCACTTGTTCTTGGTTAGCAAAATGGAATTTGTCTATTTTTTTTGCACCTAGGTAAGTTAAAAATGCTGAGAATTCATCTTTAGCAGTATTAGCTAGCAAGCATTTTACTTTCCAATAATCCTGACTAATAAATTTTTCAATTTCATTTTCGCGATCGCAGATTAATCTGAGCGCTACAGATTGCACACGACCAGCTGATTTGCTTCCTGGTAATTTACGCCATAGCACTGGCGATAAAGTAAAGCCAACCAGATAATCCAAGGCTCTTCTAGCTTGCTGCGCATTGACTAAATCTAAATCAATGTCACGAGGATTTTCAATAGCTTCGGTTATAGATTTTTTGGTAATTTCATGAAACACTACGCGTTTAACCTGTATGTCTTTTTTCAATGCTTTTTTGTTTTTTAATACCTCAACCACGTGCCATGCAATAGCTTCGCCCTCTCGATCAGGATCGCTTGCAAGATAAATTTTATCTACTGTTTTTACTGCGCTAATGATTTCTTTTACGTGTTTTATTGCTTTATCATTGATTTCATAATCCATGGCAAAATCTTGCTCTGGTCTAACTGAGCCATTTTTTGAAGGCAAATCTCTAATATGACCATATGAAGAAATAACTTTATAGTCTTTCCCTAGATACTTATTTATCGTTTTGGCTTTAGTTGGCGATTCAACTATTACTAAATTCATGTATTGTACTCATTAACATTATAATGCGATTATTATCATTTAATCTTTATTACTTTGCAGAAAACCCGTAAAGTATCTATAGCCAAATTGCGTTGGCTTAAAACAAACACTAGATAAAATTAACCATTGTATTTGTACAACGTTTTTTTGAGCTTACTATAATCTTCAATCACATTTTGTTAAGAATCATCATTGAGTGATATACCTAAGTTGTGCAAGATTATTATATCGCAACTGACCTGGTAACGTCTTGAATCAATTTAATAAAATTTCATTATGTGATAATATTTGTAATATATCTGTACTTAATACAGTATTAATATCTATTTCCAAGCTATCAACAACTCTTCTATGTAAAAGATAGAGAATTATTTAGAACTTTCAATAATCAAGAATAGTTTCTATCTTAGATCAATAGTAGTTGCAGTAACAACTGAATCATAATATTTGAGTGCATTAGCATAGATTCATTACCTTTTTTGTTATTTGTATTTCTACTACTCATTTACATTAACTAATGCAGGACTCAGAACGTGATCTTTGGAATGTGGGAGCGGGCTCCCCACAATACCTGCATGCAATTGACGCCAATGGCTACTAGATGTAGTATTTTGGTGGTATGAATATTTACCCAAAAAGCTTGGTTGAATTTATGGATGAATTTTCAAACTAAGAGTTAGGTTTAACCAAGGAACATCACATTCACCATCGATTAGTCCAGCAAGCACTTAAAACTGAACTCATATAGGCTACCATTAACAGCTGTATATAGCAGACAGTGGTGTCGACTGCATAGACAGGAAACAATATTTGATTTGTGGTAATAAATTAACACTCTTACTCAGCCATTATACTAATCCATACCCAGTCTTATACCAATTACAAAACTTCTTAATGGAAGAATGATGATTTATGTAAGAGTATGTAGTCCTATATTTTTCAAATTATTTTATAGTTTGTCAGCATGAGAAGTCAAGTAATCAGAAACACCGGCGGTACTTGGTTTCATGCCTTCTTGACCCTTTTGCCATCCAGCAGGACAAACTTCACCATGTTTTTCGTGAAAGAGTAAAGCATCCACTACTCTTATAGTTTCGTCAATATTGCGACCAAGAGGTAAATCATTAACTATCTGATGACGAACAATACATTTTGAATCAATTAAGAAAGTACCGCGGAAAGCGATTGCATCCTCAAACAACACGTCGTAGCTTCTAGAAATATTTTTTGTTATATCAGCTACGAGTGGAAACTTAATTTGACCAATACCGCCTTTGTTTATCGGAGTATTTTTCCAAGCAATATGCGTGAAGTGAGAATCAACACTTACGCCAATAATCTTTGTGCCTATTAAAGCAAAATCAGCCAAACGATTATTAAAGGCGATAATTTCTGAAGGACACACAAATGTAAAGTCCAGAGGGTAAAAGAATAATACACCAATGCTGCCATCAAGATACTTGTGCAAAGAAAATTTATCTACTACTTCATTATTGGCCATTACTGCTTTGGCAGTAAAATCTGGCGCTACTTTTCCAACAAGAACCGTCATGATCTTACTCCTTAACGATGGTTAAATTTATAGACAATTTTCTTAAGGATAGGCTAATTTTAAATCAAGGGCAAGCATTAAGTCTGGTTTTTAGCAAAAGAAATTGACATTGAGTGTATCAGTAGCTATAAAAATTATTCTGTATATGGCGAGGTAGCTCAGGTGGTTAGAGCAGCGGAATCATAATCCGTTTGTCGGGGGTTCAAATCCCTCCCTCGCTACCAGTTTTAAGAAATTTTATAAATATCATTTTCCTTCCGAGTCTTCAATAGGTCGCAGTAGAGACGGTAATCAATAGCACATTGTGTTTGATGCTATTATATAGTAATATATTGGATAAGGGGTCAGAGTTTAAATACTCATAACTCGAAGGTTGTTGGTGCAAATTCAGTTCACGTAATCAAGCTCCACTCTGTCTTTAGCCTTAGGATCTCTAACCTTGGTTGGATCAACAACAAAGCCATAAAATCTTTCTAACTTAGCGTAACTCCTAATGAATAGTCGGATCATAAAGATCAACCTTACTCTATTTTTAACAACAGCCCATGCGTAAGGTAAATCAATTGAAAGAAATTAAATAATATATTATAATAGTGGCAGGAATATATAACCTAGCTTTCTAGACTATTAAGCCATTGAGGCTGTTGCCGCGCAATTCTATAATTTCAGCTGTTACTATTTTGCCTATAAAATTCTCAGCATTGTCTACGTGTACTGCTTGCATGTATTGACTGCGGCCGGTTAACTGTTTTGTATACCTGCCTGGCTTTTCAAGTAACACCTCTAGTGTTTTACCAATAAAGCTATTATTGTAATGATTTTGTTGTTGGATAATTAGGTTTTGTAACTGCTGCAAGCGCTCTGATTTTACTTCTTCAGGTACTTGCTCCATAATTGACGCAGGTGTACCAGGTCTTGGGCTATATTTAAAAGAGTAAGCCTGTGCATAATTTATAATTTTTACTAATTCCATAGTATCATCGAAATCTTTTTCTGTTTCTCCTGGATAACCAACAATAAAGTCTGAAGAGAATCCTATATTAGGTTTTGCCGTTCTAAGTCTTGTAATAGTGTCAAGATATTGTTCTACGGTATGTTTTCGATTCATGTCTCTAAGAATTTTATTGGAACCCGATTGAATAGGTAGATGTAGAAACGGCATTAGCTTTGGCTCACTACCGTGAATTTCGATTAAGTCATTAGTCATATCATTAGGGTGTGAGGTGGTATAGCGAATTCTTTTAACTTCTTTAATTGTGGCGATTACTCTAATTAAATCAGCTAAAGAATGAGTTTTTCCTAGATCATTTAAGCCATGATAAGCATTAACATTTTGTCCAAGCAAAGTAATTTCTGAACTGCCAGAGGAAGAAATTTGCAAAGCCTCGCGATATACTTGCTCAACTGGTCGAGAAAATTCTGCACCACGAGTGTATGGTACTACACAAAATTTACAGAATTTATCACAACCTTCCTGAATAGAAAGGAAGGCTGAATGACCTTGCGATCCAAGAGAATCAGGTAAGAGGTCAAACTTTTTTTCTTCAATAAAACTAAGGGCTATTGCATGTTTTTGTTTACGCATAATTTGCGCCATGAGCTCTGGCAAAGCGTGGTAAGATTGCGGTCCTACAACAATATCTACCCAAGGCGATCTTTTAAAAATTTCCTCTCCTTCAGCTTGACCAACACAGCCAGCAACAACAATGAGCATCTCGTGCAAGTGTTTTTGCTTATATGTTATTTTTAATTTACGAATTCTGCCAAGTTCTGAATATATTTTTTCAGCAGCTTTTTCTCTAATATGACAAGTATTGAGTATTATCATGTCAGCAGTTGTAATATCTTCAGTAATTTTATAACCAAATGGTTTTAATACGTCACCAATTTTCATTGAGTCATAGACGTTCATTTGGCAGCCATATGTTTTAATAAATAAGTTTTTTTCCATATTTATTGTTTTTTCAAAGGTATGCCGTACATTTCTAGCTTATGGTGAATTAGCTCATAGCCTAACTCATGAGCAATCTTAATCTTTAGCCTCTCCAATTCTTCGTGTTTAAATTCGATAACTTTACCTGTTTGTAAGTCAATAAAATGATGATGATGGGTGGCATAAAGATGCTCATATCTAGCTCTACCATCACCGAAATCAAGCTTTTCAATTATAGATGCCGCTTCAAATAATCTTAAGGTACGATAGATAGTAGCAATGCTAATCTTTTTATTGACTCGTACAGTACGATTGTGTAATTCTTCAACATCAGGATGATCAGATGATTCTGATAAGATCTTGGCAATGATTTTGCGTTGTCCAGTGAGTTTTAGTCCTACTTTAATACATTGTTTTTCGATTTCTGAGAGCTTAGTTTTGGCCATAAATCCTCTCAAATTTAGTGATTTATTATTAAAAATGAATAATGTATATTGATAGCATGTTTTAATGAGTATTTCTAGCTTTTTCTGGTAGCAATTAATTCCACTAATTGTTGTAGGTAAACTGATTGTTCGCCAAAGATAATTAGCGAGTTGCTAGCCTTTGTTGTTAGCTCAATAACTAGCCGTTTACTATTATTGACTCCAAGTATGGAAATGAACGTTGCCTTTCCTTTATGTCGATCTTGCTGCAGGTCTTTGCCAACTGTTTGTTCGTCGCCTTCATAATCTAAAATATCATCTGTTATTTGAAAAATTAATCCCAATATATTTGCGTACTCGTTAAGTGCAAGGCGTTGCTTTTTATTGGCGTTGTTAATAATAGCCGCTGCTTGGCAGCAAAATGAAAGTAATTTACCAGTTTTAAGTTGTTGTAATTCATGAATTTCTTCTAAATCAAAATTACTGAAACTCGCTTGCATATCAAGCATTTGACCTTTAATCATTCCATGATAGCCAATCGCTCGAGCCAGCTCTGCTACTAATTGACATTTTATTTTCGGTGTAAGTTGAGTATTTTGACTGATAATTTCAAAAGCATAAGTAAGTAAGGCATCACCCGCAAGTATGGCGGTAGCTTCATCAAAGTATTTGTGACAAGTAAGCTGACCTCTACGATGAGTAGCGTCGTCCATTGCAGGTAAGTCATCGTGAATAAGAGAGTATACATGCACGAGTTCAATTGCAGCAGACACATTTACAATATGTTGAGTATTATAAGCAAATAACTCATTTGTAAGCAAAAATAAGCATGGCCTTATTCTTTTACCAGAAGCTAGAGCAGAATAAATCATTGCTTGTTCAATTGTTGAATTTCCAATGATTAAACGTCTGATAGCAGCGTTAATATGGTCGGTATAGTCTTTTATTTTTTGACAAAGTTGGTTATTTTTGATTGCCATATTATTTTTAGCTCGTAATGAACAAATTTCCTTAAACTCTATTGATTTAGGGAGTGAATATCATCTTAGACAGCGCTCCATTAGCATGTTTGTAGATCTAAAGAGTGTATATCTCGAAATGCAGAGCTAATTCGAAAACAAAATCTAGCATTTTTCCAGTTTATCTGAAATACTCTCTACATATTCAGCTATCATATCTAGCGCTTTCGCTATCGATTCATCTGTACTAGTATCAGCTTTAGGATTTATGAGTTTTGTTTTACATTCTTCTAACTCATCGCTTATGACTAACGCCGCCATTATGTACAAAGTAAGCTCGCTAGCATACTGTTGTGACTCTGACAGTCTCTGTACTTTATAGTTAAACTTATTAGCAAGAAATTGTACGTGTTCTTCTTGTCCATCATCACAATTTATATGGTGAGAGTGGTTTCTTATAGTTATTTTAACAGTTGCCATCACTATTTTCTAATTATATATTCTAACGAATTAAGTATTTTATCACAATTTGATAAGGCTTCTTTGGTGACAGTTTGTAAAGAAATATAATTGTTGTTTGAGGTCTTAAGTAGCTTTTCCAATCTATTGGTATCGGAGATAGTAGCAATTGTATGAGCATTTCTATCTTGTAATTTCTGTTCAATTAATTTTTCCAAGCGGTAGAACGCTTGAGATAAGCGTTTTTTACTAATATTTAATGCATTTTGTGTCATAATATAAATTATAAAACAAAGTTCGCTACAAGGTCAATTACAACATGTAATTTCTAGTAAGTTATTATGAAAAAAGCCCTAATTCTTAACTTTTAAGGCAGCAATAAATGCTGATTGTGGAATTTGAACGTTGCCAATAGAGCGCATCCTCTTCTTGCCAGCCTTTTGCTTTTCAAGTAATTTGCGCTTACGTGTTATATCGCCACCATAGCATTTTGATGTCACATCCTTACGCATTGCTTTCACAGTTTCCCGAGCAATTATTTTACCGCCGATTGCAGCTTGAATGGCAATTTGAAATAATTGTTGCGGAATTAAGTCTTTAAGTCTGATACAGAGTTCACGACCTCTTGCTTCAGATCTACCGCGATGAACAATAAGTGACAATGCGTCTACTGACTCTCCATTGACTAAAATCGTGACTTTTACTAAATCACCTTCTTCATAGCTATCAATGCGCCAATCAAAGCTGGCGTATCCACGTGAACAAGATTTTAATTTATCATAGAAATCAAAAATAATTTCATTTAACGGAAGTTTGTATACTAACATTGCGCGAGATCCTACATAGGTAAGATCAATTTGGATACCTCGCTTTTCTGTGCAAAGAGATAACGCAGTTCCTAAGTATTCATCTGGCACTAAAATCGTGGCTTTTATCCAGGGCTCTTCTATAAATTCTATTTTCATTGGATCTGGCATTTCGGTAGGATTGTGTACTTCCAATACTTCGCCATTTTTGATGTGAATTTTATAGACCACACTAGGGGCTGTGGTTACTAAGTCCAAATTAAATTCTCTGTCTAATCGTTCTTGAACTATTTCTAAATGAAGCAAACCTAAAAATCCACAACGGAAACCAAAACCAAGTGCACTTGAGCTTTCTAGTTCATACTCAAAGCTTGAATCATTGAGTCTAAGTTTTGCTAGGGATTCACGAAGTTTTTCAAAATCAGAAGCATCTGCAGGGTATAAACTACAAAATACTACGGGCAGGTTTGGTTCAAATCCTGGTAGAATTCTAGGATCTAGGTTACTCTCTTCAATAATAGTATCACCGACTTTACAATCAGCCACTTGCTTAATTGAGGCGGTAAAAAAGCCAACTTCTCCAGCTTTTAGAGAATGAACCTGGACTTTTTTGGGAGAGAAAATGCCAGCGCTATCTATAGAATAAAATGCGTCGGTGGCAACCATTTTTATTTTTGATCCTTTCCTCAATTCTCCTTCGACAATTCTTACTAAAATTACTACACCTAGATAAGTATCGTACCAACTATCAACTAGCAAAGCACATAGAGGAGCAGCAACATCTCCTTTGGGTGCTGGTAATTTTGTAACAATTGCTTCAAGCGTATCTCTAATACCCAAGCCAGTTTTTGCAGAAATGAGTACTGCTTCGCTTGCATCAATGCCAATTACGTCTTCGATTTGCTGCTTTACTCTTGTTGGGTCGGCTGCTGGAAGGTCAATTTTATTTAAGACAGGAATAATGTCATGATTATTATCTATAGCTTTATAAACATTTGCTAAAGTTTGCGCCTCTACTCCTTGGCTAGCGTCTACAACTAAAATAGAGCCCTCACAAGCAGCAAGTGAGCGACTAACTTCATAAGAAAAATCCACATGTCCTGGAGTATCAATTAGATTCAAAACGTATGTTTTTCCATCATTTGCTTTATAGTTAAGGCGCACGGTTTGGGCTTTAATGGTAATGCCTCTTTCTTTTTCAATATCCATAGAATCAAGCACTTGACTAGTCATTTCTCTTAATTCTAAACCACCACAATATTCTATTAGGCGATCAGCTAAAGTTGATTTGCCGTGATCAATATGGGCGATAATTGCAAAATTGCGAATTAAAGATAAATCATACATAAGATTAAACATTGCCTTATAAATTTAAACGAAATATACTAGAAATAAAAATATATTATACTGAAAACTTTAAATAATAAAACTAGTCATAATATTGTATGCGTAATGAAACTGAAAGCATTGCAAAAAAAATAGAGCAATCACTATTTTTGCTCAGGAGGTCGCTTTGACCTTGATGAACTTGCTAAAGTGTTATCAAAGCTAAAAATAGAAACTTCAGATCCTAATATTTGGCATGATAATGTTAAGGCGCGCTCTTTACTGAAGCGACAGAGTTTCATACAAGAAATGCTTGATTCATTTTATACATTAGCAAACAATTTCAAAGATACGGTTGAAATTATTAATTTAGCCGAATCAGATAGCGACCCATCTTTACTTAAAGAAGCTGAACAAAATTTAGCACATATTGCAATTGACGCTAAGAATCTAGAGATAGGACGTTTATTTTCAGGTGAAGCTGACAGTAATGATTGCTTTTTAGAGATTCACGCAGGTGCTGGTGGTACAGAAAGTCATGATTGGGCAATGATGTTGTTACGTATGTATTTACGATTTTGTGAACATCATAATTTTAAAAATGAAATCATAGATCAACTAGATGGTGAGGAAGCTGGTATTAAGTCCGTCACTATTAAAATGTCTGGAAAAAATGCATACGGCTGGTTAAAAACTGAAAGCGGAGTTCATAGGCTGGTCAGAATTTCTCCATTCAATGCCGCTGGTAAAAGACAAACAAGCTTTGCCAGCATCTGGGTGTATCCGATTATTGATGACTCAATTAAAATCGAAATCAATGATAAAGATTTGCGCATTGACACTTATCGAGCATCTGGAGCTGGTGGACAGCATGTTAATAAAACCGATAGCGCTGTTCGCATTACGCACTTACCAACAAATATTGCGGTGCAATGTCAAAGCAGTAGATCTCAGCATCGTAATAAAGCCGATGCTTTTGCTATGTTGCGTTCTAAATTGTATGAGCGTGAATTAAAAGCTAGAGAAGATAAAATTAAAGAGCAAAATTCTAAGAAAACTGATAACTCATGGGGAAACCAGGTTCGTTCATATGTGTTGCAACCATATCAAATGGTAAAAGATCATCGCTCGAATTATGAAACTAGCGCAGCTGGAGATATTTTAGATGGTGAACTGAATGAGTTAATTTCTCATAGTTTAGCACTTTTATCCCAAGTATATTAATTGGGTAAAGCATGACATATCAAAAATTAAAATCAGATGATGTTGTTGAGGTGGTTGCTCCTTCATATGGTGGAGAAATAGATCTTAAATTAATAGCTCAAGCTATTAAAGATTTAGGCCTCATCCCTCGTGTACATAGTCACATGTTAGCCCCAGGAATGCATCCTTTCAGCGCGAATACTGACGAGCAAAGATTTGAACAATTAAGACAAGCCATATATGCCGAAGATTCCAAAGTTATTTGGGCATTTCGTGGTGGGTATGGTACTACATGCTTAATGACTAAATTACAAAAATTGCCATGCCCTGTGCAGCCAAAAATATTGATTGGTTACAGTGATATTACTCCGCTACACATCTTCTTTACTCAGCAGTTTGGTTGGTCAACAATTCACGGCAGAACCATAAGCGAGTTTATTTCTCGTGATACTTCTGCTTTGGAAATAAATAGGATGAAAGAAGTGCTATTTGGAACTAAACCAACTACAGTTTTTGTCAATTTAAAACCTTTAAATTGGTTTGCCGCACAGGAAAAAACAGTAACTTCAGAAGTTATTGGTGGTTGCTTGACTTTAATTCAAACAAGTTTAGGTACGGAATGGGAGATCAAACTTGTGAACAAAATTCTTTTATTAGAAGACGTTGGTGAAAGAGGGTATAATATTGACAGAATGCTTACACACATTAAGCAATCTGGGGTTTTAGATGAGGTGAAAGCTATTATTGTTGGTGACATAATTTGTAAAAAAGAAGAAAATGGTAACGAGCTTTGTGAAGAAGCAATTAATAGGTTTGCGCAATCATTGAATATACCAGTTGTGTCATGTGCGCAAATTGGTCATGGTGCAGTTAACTTGCCAGTGCCAATGAATATGCCGGCAACTTTAAAATTAGGTAATACTGTAACACTAGAAATTGATACATTCAGTTAAGAGTATGCGAATCAGGATTGGTACCAGAGGCAGTAAATTAGCTTTAATTCAAGCGGAAGAGGTGAAGAGTGCAATTCTTGCTTCTCATCTTGGCATGACGCCAGAGCAACTTGTAATCATGCCAATTAGTACATCTGGTGACAAGAATCCTACTCAAAACTTGTACGACATTGGCGGTAAAGGATTGTTTATTAAAGAATTAGAAGAAGCTTTATTAGCAAACACTATTGATATGGCAGTACATTCAATGAAAGATGTACCAGGATACATTCCTGAAGAGTTATTTTTCAATTGCATATTAAAACGCGAAGATCCACGGGATGCGTTTTTATCTAATGTGTGCGATAGTATTGAATCTTTGCCAAAAGGTGCGACAGTAGGGACTTGTTCTCCTAGGCGCGCAGTACAAACGCTAGCATTGAGACCGGATGTAAAGATTGTTATGATGCGTGGCAATGTTGATACCAGATTAAGCAAGTTAGAATCTGGAGGGGTTGATGCTACAATTTTGGCAGTAGCAGGATTAAAGCGTCTTCAGGTGGACATATGCAAATACCGTATCATCGATGAAAATATTTTGTTGCCAGCAGTAGCTCAAGGCGCTATTGGAGTTGAAGTCAGAAGAAATAATATCAAGATGCTAGAGTTGCTGGGTACAATTAATCATCAGGTCTCATACCAAACAGTAGTTGCTGAAAGAGGATTTCTTGAAGGCTTAGAGGCAAGTTGTAAAACGCCAGTGGCAGCATATAGTAAAGTGCTAGATGATCACTTATATTTAAAATGTTTATTAGCAGAAAGTGATGGAAATAAAATTGTAACTTTAGAAAAATTTGGGCTATTAGCAAAAGGTCATAGTCTAGGTCTTGAGGCTGCTGAGGAATTAAAAGATAAGCTTTACTCATGACGGTTTTATTAATGCGCAATTTCGAAGACAGTGCGTTCTTTGCTAAGAAAATTAAACTATACGGTATAGATACTTTTATTGAGCCAATGTTTAAAGTGCAGTATTTGTTGGAACCAGATCTTTATTCTTATGACCTGGCTTTGAGTCAAGCAATTATTTTTACTAGCAAAAATGCACTTAATGCGATAAAAACGCTCTCGAACAAACTGACGCACTTGAAATGCTTTGTAGTAGGAGATGCTACTGCAAAATTGGCTAAAGAATATAATTTCCAAGAAGTGTACATAGCTAATAATAATGCCGAATCATTGTTGGAGCTTATTGTCAATGAATGCAATAAAAAACAAGGAATATTATATTTTTGTGGTGAAAAGGTTGCATTTGATTTACAAAGAGCATTAACTAGGTTGAATTACTCAATAGAAAAGTTTATTGTCTACAGAGTTATAGCTAGAGAACGATTGTCTGGTAGTTTGAAAGCAAAAATAGTAGCTAATCAAGTTAAAATCGCGCTATTATTCTCGTTGAATACTGCAGAGATTTTTTTGGAACTAATAAAGCAAAATAACTTACTAAGCTACCTTAGAAACATAAATTTGTTTATAATTAGCCGTAAATTAGAAGCTCAAGTTATGAAATACGACTGGCAGTCTATATTTATATTTGATATTTCGGATATCGACAAGATAGTAGAGAAGATAAGGTGCTATTATGAATAAAAATGATCAGCCTTCATCAGCTAAACATACGATTAAAAAAGTAATGACGAGAATATTGCTTATTGCAGTATCCTCAACTTTTATTAGTATCGTTTTTTATTTTGTATTTCTAAAACCACTAAACACGAATGAAAGGGTAGCAAATAATATCACTCAAGTACCGCAAGTGTCTTACTATGAAACCATAAAAAATAGTTTATTCAAGTCTAATACTGAGCATGTTAATCATATGACGGAAAGTGCTAAACAAGAAGAAGTTGTGATTCATGATATAAAGAGTAAAAAATGTTATGACGCCGAATATGTTAAGCAATTGTTGTTAGTCAATGAACTGAAAACTAAACTTCTGAATGATAGCAATTTATCAGTCTTGATTAATCAACTTGGAGCGCTGAATACAGTACATACAACATTACGAGATTTGGTTGCAGAGTTAAAAATTACGCATTACACGCAAGTGGAAAGTTATTATAGTATACAAAAAGAATTTAAACTAACATACGAACAAATGCTCGCTAGTGTTATTCCAGCTAACAATGATGTTGGTTTGTTTTGTAAGTATTTATCTAAGATTATTGTGATAAGAAAAGTTGGAGAACGTGCTTTAAAATCTGGTGGTGTTGATGCGCAAATAGAGCAAATAAAACATGCACTAGAAGATGGTAATTTAATGCAGTTAGCTGGTATTGCAAACGCTATGCCTGATGCTCAAAAGGATATAGCTGCCAAGTGGTTAGAAAAAATAGACAATCTAACCAAGATTCAAAATATTGTGGACAAAATATATGATATAGTTAGTTCTGTACAGTACCAAAGTAACTTTATTACGGCTTGTAATGATGATTAGAACCATTATTTACTTAATTACTATTATTACTATATCTTTCTTGCTGTACTTGGTTTTCAGTGATGTAAGTAATATTAGAATATATATTTCTGATTATTACATCAATATATCGGCTTGGATTTTTTTTATACTCACATTGTTATCTGCGCTTTTAGCAGTCGGAGTAATAGGAGTGTTTTGGTGGCTAAAGAATCTGCCAGGCAACTTAGTTAAATGGCGAGATAATCATAATGAAAATAAAGTTGTTAGTGGAGTTTTTGATATCATTTGTGCTCTCGAATCTGAAAACAACGATCTAGCAATCAGACTGTATCAAAAAAGTAATCTGAAGTTAATACAGCATCCATTCATGAATTTGCTTTCTTGGAAGATTTTTGCTCTTGATGCGAGATATAATGGAGGAGATATAGAGAAGATTTTGCTCATCATGAAGGAAGATAATAAAACTTTAGTTCCAGCAGTTAAAGAGCTTATAAGTCATAAATTAAAAATTGCAGATTTCGTATTAGCCAATCACTATCTACTGATCATAGAAAAACTATCTTTCAGACCAAATTGGTTTTATCAAATAAAAATCATGGTTTGCATGGCTACGCAGAGATGGGATGAAGCACTAAAAATATCAGTAAATGCTACAAAAATTAATTTATTCAACTCCACTGAGTTACAGTGTTTGCATGCGTTGATTTACTATATGCAAGCTAAATTCTTACTAAATCAAGATTTATCAAGTGAGGCCATCAGCATATTAAAAAGTAGCTTAAATTTAGGCCACAATAGCATTGAATCTGTGATATTATTAGTGGAGTTGCTTTGTATGAACAATAAACGCAAAGAAGCAGTCGAGGTCATCGCTAAGGGGTGGAAATTAAACCCTAGTTATCAACTAATTATTAAAATGCATGGAATGTATGAAGATTTGCCAATAGGTAAAAAATTCGAAGAAATAGAAAAGCTTATTGCCTATAATAACAGTAGAGATGCTTACTTGCAAATAGCGCATTACGCGTTAGATCTTAATTTGCTTAGCAAGTCTCGTAAGTATCTTGACTTTGTTAGAAATGAGTCAGACGATTTGTATCGTAAATTAGAAGCAATATATAATTTATGCGTTCAGAATGATGGTAAGACTGTGCAGCATTACATGCAAGATTTGATTCTTTAGATAGTTTGTGTTTAAAGTAAAAAAATGTTATAAGACTATAATAGATTGAAATTTATCCTAGTACTAGCTATAACGTTGACCGCAATAGATGCAACAAAACCAATTTTCCATCATAAGATATAGAAAATATTATACAATTTTATTCATGTAAATAAAATCAAGCTTCTAAGCAAGTGTTATGCTATTATGAGCAATAAATTTTTGAGATTAGCCATGAGTATTCAACTCTATAATAGCCTAACTAAGAAAAAACAGCTTTTCATTCCATTAGACCGTAAACGCATCACAATGTATGTTTGTGGCCCCACTGTTTACGATCGTCCACATATCGGCAATGCCCGTTCCACTGTCATATATGATCTGCTTTATCGCTTATTATGTCACGTATACGGCACAAAAGAAGTATTATATGTACGCAATATCACTGATGTCGATGACAAAATTAATAACGCTGCTAAAGAACGTCATATTTCAATTCATGATTTAAGCAAAGAGATTATTGCCTACTTTACACATGATATGACTGCTCTTAACTGCCTTGTGCCAAATATTGAGCCTAAAGCAACCGAAAATATAGCCGAAATGATCGCAATGATTGAGAAACTAATAGCCAAAGGTCACGCTTATATTGTTAGTAATCATGTTTACTACGATGTTGCTTCTTATAAGGATTACACTAGATTATCTGGCAGATCACTGAACGAATTGATTGTGGGTAATAGAATCGAGGTAAGCAAACATAAAAAACATCAAGCTGATTTTGTCTTATGGAAACCTAGTGATGCAGAAGATGATCCTTCAGCAGTATTTGCTAGCCCTTGGGGAGAAGGCCGTCCTGGCTGGCATATTGAATGCAGTGCGATGAGCACTAAATATTTAGGTCATAATTTCGATATTCACGGTGGAGGTGCTGATTTAATTTTTCCACATCATACGAATGAAATAGCCCAAAGCTGCGCTTGTTTTGAACATAGTAGCTATGCCAAATACTGGGTACATAATGGCTTTTTAACCGTAAATGGTGAAAAAATGAGCAAGTCTTTAGGTAATTTTTTTACAGTAAAAGAGTTGCTAGAAAAACAAATTCCTGGCGAGGTGATTCGCTATACTTTGCTCGCCACTCATTATCGTAAACCACTTAATTGGAATGACGAAGGAAGAAATAATGCTCAAAAGACTCTAGATGGTTTTTATCGTATTATTGCATCTAAAAATGATGCAAAAATTGAGATCAAAGAAGTGGTGCAAGATCTGTGCAATGACCTCAATTCACCAGCTGTTATGGCTACTTTACACGGAATTGCTAGAGATTTTTATAAAGCAAGTCATAGTAAAAAAACTTATTTAGCTAATAAATTATATCAGTCTGGCAGATTATTAGGCTTCTTCAACAGTACGCCAGAACAATGGTTCGGTCGAAAGAAAGATCAGGAAATAGAACAGCAAATAGCCCTGAGAACTCAAGCAAAAAAAGATAAAAACTGGATACTAGCTGATGAAATACGAAATACTCTTAAAGCACAAGGTGTTATTCTCGAGGACAAACCAGATGGTAGTTCAGTCTTGCACAGAACGCTATGATCAATGACAGTTCTCCGGTCGTCATCTTGTCAAGACCGCAACTTGGAGAAAATATTGGCACTTCTGCTCGCGCTATGCTTAATTTTGGCTTTACTAGATTGCGTATTGTGAACCCACGTGACGGCTGGCCAAACCCAGTAGCCTTACGTACTGCTGTTGGTGCTAGTACGTTAATTAAAAAAGCTCAAATATTTGACCAATTTGAGCAAGCCGTATCTGATCTTGAATTAATTTTTGCCACTACTTCTCGTCGTCGTGACATGAATAAAGCGATTATTAGTGCTAGTAAGATATCTCAAGAAATTATTAAATCAGGCATAGACCATAGTAAAATAGGTATAGTCTTTGGTGCTGAGCGCAATGGTCTAGAAAATGATGAATTGGTTCGGGCTAATAAGATCATTACCATTGAAATCAATGATAATTTCCGCTCAATGAATCTAGCCGCTTCTGTAGCAATTATTTGTTATGAACTGCGAAAAATCAATAATGCTGGGCATATTATTCATACACCCATGCGTAATAACAACATTGCTAATCAGCAAGAAATAGATAATTTTTTTAAGCATCTTGAGCATATGCTTGATTTGACAAATTTTTATCAAGTACGTGAAAAAAAGCCAATGATGTTACATAATATTAAAAATATTTTTAAGCGCGTAGATAAAATTACTTCCAAAGAAATCAATACCCTAATTGGTATGTTCAAAGCTATGGAAATCCATAAAAACTAATTTTTGAGTATTGAAGAATGGTTGGTCTGAATACGTCATTGATGCTTCAAATTTTTCTTGCTGGATCGTAAGCACTAAATCAACCACTTCTTGTTTCTTAATTGCTGAATAAATTTTTATATTAATTGTATTGTTTTAAATAATGACGTTACTCATCGTCTTGCCTAGAAGGATAGAATCCACCCCAGGATACGCCACCATCTATAGTAATAGCAGCGCCAGTGATATATCGAGAAGCATTGTTAGAGGCAAGTAGCAAAAGCAAGCCGTCCATATCTTCGGGTATAGCTATAAATCCAAGTGGTGTATTTTTGATTATTTCCTCACCGTAACTAGCGATCATTTTCTCGGTCATGTTGGTATGAAATATACCAGGCACAATAGCATTGATTCTAATATTATAAGGAGCAAGAGAACCAACCAACTGCTTAGTCATATGTAGCACAGCTGCTTTAGACACTGAATATGCCGAAGCATCTAGCGCAGGCGTATTACTGCCGCTAATACTAGAGATATTAATAATGGTGCCAGCAATTTTATTGTTTTTCATATGATTAGCAACTTCCTGAGTTGTATACCATACGCCCATAATATTAGTCTGAATAACTGATTCAAAATCCTGCTTCGTATCTATTTCTAATATCGATGTACGCAAAGCTATACCAGCACTATTGACTAAAATATCAATTTTATGCCCTTGCTTTACCAGCCAATCAATCGTTGAATGTACTGAGTATTTATCAGTTATATCAATTTTAGCTGGCACAGCTACTCTTCCTTTTGCCTGAATCTCAGAAGCTAAGTCCTGTAAGTAATCAAGCCTGCGCGCGGCAAGAATCACTTTAGCTCCAGCCTCAGAAAGAGTAAGAGCAAATCTACGACCTAAGCCACTTGAAGCGCCAGTAATTAGCGCAGTTTTGCCAGTAAGGTCAAATAAATGATGATTCATTTTGATATAGACTAGTAGTTTATACTCTTATGTACACTTTTAGTATATATCAAACTAAAACTGCTGTCATTAGCTGATTATTATAAAATGTTGGCGCAGTTACAGATAGCTAGCTGAAAGATTTCTAATGATTTATTATTGTTATGATGCACTTAAGAAAATAAAAACGCAGTTATAGAATATCTCATGGCTGACCTCTCAGTGACTAACTACGCTATATAGTAAATGCCAGGATGGTAAGGCTTATAGAACACCAACTCTCATCTCACTATTGTTGCTTCAGTCTTTTAATCTACAGGTAACCTAACTTAAACCAGCTGTTAAGAAGAAGCATTCAAGGGCATTATATAATTTATCAACATCGGTAATATTATTTTTGACCCATCTTCTCATCTTTGCCCAGAATTTTTCTATAGGATTAAGATCTGGTGAATAAGCT
>CAMDPW010000015.1 GCA_945905715.1 Rickettsia typhi | reverse complement strand
AATATCTCGGATGCTGACTTCTGACTTTTTCCTGATTCTAGATATTTTACTACTTTTTTTCTTAAATCTATACTGTAAGGACTCGTACTCATTTTTCCTTTTAATCTAACACATAATATATGCTAATTCAACTTATTTTACTATATCTTAGAATATAGAGAGGGAGAATGATATTTTTGAGTTGTGAGTTATGATAGATATCAACATTTATGGTGTTCATCCTGCAGGCTCAAGATACATAAAAAAACTACCTGAAAACAGGATAAAGCTCCATTGGCTTATCATCCGTCCAACGCAAGTTTAAACACTCAAGTAATTTTTCTGCCATTAGCTTTGTATGTGGTAGTTGATTATGTTTCTGGGCAATGTCTATAAATGCCTTTAGTCTCATTAATTGGCGTGGTCTTTGAATATTATATTCATCCCTCCATAATGGATGATTTGTAAATTCTAAATCGCTACCACTCATTTCTTTTTCAAGCACATAGTCAATACTCATGATTCTCCAAAATATTGTATAGGCACAGGCAGCTACATAATATTCATAATATAATTTATCATCTGCAGCATCTGGGATATATTTTATTAATTCCTCTCTATAAATCTTCTCACAAGATTCAACAACAATATCCGGAAAAGACATAACACACCAACAAGTTGGCATATACATTCTTAGATAAACAGCATCAAGCAAAGCATTACCAAGATAACTCCATTCAAAATCAATCAGCTTCATTTGATGAGTTGGACTATCAAAGATATTATCGGGACAAATATCACCATGCATCAACACAGTAAATGGATTTGGCTCTTTTACCATCTTGAAGATATTGTGCATTTCAGTTTCAAAATCCTGGCTACATTCTATGTTCATCTTCTCAAGAAGTTTTTTAATTTGAGCAGGCATATCTTTAAATCCATCTTGCCACATATTGATATCCGGATGAATTTTAGTCAAACTAGACTTATAATTTCCGATATCTTTATGGCTAAATCCGTGAAATTTTGCCATAAGTTTCACGTAGCGCGCGAGTGCATCGATCGCTAGATCTTTGTCTGAACCCATCAAATGATCTACCAAACTAATATGATTGCCCAGATCCTGGGTTAGTATAAATCTATGCTTTATGCTGCCACCATAAAATTTCGGTACAATTGTTTCTTGAGCATCACTTAAAAATTCAAGACCAGCCCAATCTCTTGCAAATCTAGCTAAGGCATCCGAATCATTTTTGCCGGACTTATCATCAATTTTAGATTGCTTTAAAATAAAAGTCTGACTATCTGTTAGTTTTATTCTTGCAATGAGGTTACGTCTCCAATCTTTACTCAATATTTCAGTGGATTGAATTTGAACTTGAGTACCTAGTTTTGCTGATAATATTTCTATTACTGTTTGTAAAATGATTGGTTCAATTCTTCCTGATTCTGCCATATTACTGCTCTATATGAAGCCTGCTATAAGCTTGGATAATATGGTGACTTTTGTCAAGTAACCATTGTAAATTATAGCTATTATCATTTTAGTTAGTCAAGAATCATGGGGCGCATTAAATACCGAGTTGACTTTTGGCAAGAGATTTTTCTCCATCTATAATCACCTCAAACCAAATGGTTATGAATGAACGATGGTATATATGGTGAAGCAGAGAAGATAATGCTGACTATTATTATAGTGCATGATACCACCTACTGAGATTACTAAAGCACTCCAGCAGCAGTGTTTCGAGTAATTCCCGATGTTCTTTGCTTATTGTAGCAAGCATCCGTGCTCACATTCTAGGATCATATTATGAGCCAAAGTAACAACTTTATGGCCTTGCTGCATCAATTCTGTGCATAAAATCCTACCGTGTTTTGGATCTCTTTTTCACATCACAAGACCACGCTTTTTTCAATTAGAAACAATAGCACGCATGGTTTGAGTGGTGATAAAAGCTAATTTGGCGAGTGCTGCATTGGAAATGCTAGGTCTTAGCTCTGCCTGAGCAAGGACGGCATACTGTGGAGTTGTCATTCCAGAGAGACCTTAGAGCTTCATCCATATGTAGCCTTAAAGATATGCTGAGTCCTTTTTAATTTGTATCCAAACAACCCATTCACACCCATATTTTTACCTCTTGGCATATCAGTACCCTTATATTATAATATCAGCATGCTTATGCTATACTCGGAGTTTAAAATGAACACAACATCTTTTGAAACAAATGACAACCTAACACTCGCAGAAAACTACTACAATACTATGCTTGCAAAAAAACTTTGATAAGATGGCAGGCTTCCTGCATGATAATGTACATTTCATTAGCCCATTCGGTGAAACGGATGGAAAAGAAGCAGTTGTTTCAGCTGCAGCAAGAGACTTAGGTACTGTATTGCAAGATATAAAGATCAGATCACGCTTTGCAAGTGATAACCAGATCATGCTTGCTTATGATTTTATATTTCTGGAGCCTACAGGCAAACTTAGAGCAGCTGTTTTAATGGAATTTATCAATCACCTCATTTCTAAAATTGAACTATTTTTTGATAGCAGGTCATTTGGATAAAACATCTTTGTCTTAAATAAAATATGGTTGGTTAGTATAAGAAATTCTGCTCCATCTCAAATCGTCAACTGCATGTTTTTAGAGTATGAAAGCAACAAAATGCCAATTTCATAATATCATAATTATATCATCTTAAAACCATTATCTACAGGGAATTTCAAGTTAAATGATATCACCTTGATATCACTTTTACCTCCAGACTGATATCATAGTAATATCACCTATAACTCTGCTTGTGGTAGCCATTTTCAGAAATAGCACCTGTGGTGCATTGGTGTGAGAAAACTTTTGTAAAAAGTTCCCTGTGCCCAGCTATGCTTTATATTTATGTAACGAATCAATCCAAAGCTTCCAAGGTCAATTTTTTTGTGTCTGTACTAATAGCCTATCGGCGCTTGAGAAATTTATAGAGAGAAAATTACTTTAGCAAGTAGAGAGAGGAAGCGTTGATAAAATCTATGCCTTGCCCTTCATCCATTGCTAAAAAATACTGCTTTTGCCATTTCTGCGTTCTTTGAGCTGAAGCATTCAATTTTAATTCTGATGGCGGATATACCCTAATCCCCAGCTTACCTATTTGCTTGTCATCTGACATAATTTTTTGCTGCAATAATATCGATTGCGGAAATATAAATTGACCGAAATTTCTGCCGGAGCAAGCGGAGATAACGTAAAAATCTATCCTATCAGAGATGCCATATGGCACGATCGGTAATTTTGCGCAAGGTCTTTTCCATAACGTCACAAAAAGCCCAGGCTTTGTTGGCGTAACTTTTGCCACTCGAAAAAGTACATTCAAGTTATTTATCTTAAAAATACATGCTCCGTAATTTGCACTTTCCTTTTCCATCTGAATCTCTGAGATCTCCCATTGCATCGGCTTATAAAGCAAACTTATGCTAGAGGTGAGTTCCGGCTGAATGGGGGCGATATTTGTCATAAATATTAAGATATTTTTATTCTGTTCAGATTTGGTATATACGATCAATATACTAAATTACGTTCTACGTATGTTCTACAACTGCCATCTATTACAGATCATTTCTATCTATAATCATCTATGTTAAATTCTAGTGTAGATAAGCGTTTTGTCAATAATCAATTATTACTATCTATATAGAAATATCTAGGACTTTTTATTTCATAAATAGTAGGTCTGGGGTTCGAATCACTTCATCGGCACCAATTTATCGTTCAACGTAATTCAAAATTATCCAAAAAAACTTGAAAAACAAGAAATTATAAGGCGCTCTGTTATTCAAGAAGATCAGATATAATTTACTAAAGTCTTGAGTGCTTTCAGGCGATCTTAAATAAAAATAATTGAGATATCACCACCATTAACCAATACAATCATTATAACTGCTAAGCCTAAAGTTAAGCAATGTAAACTTTTTGATGAAGAGGGATTGTATTTAGCTATAAAACCAAGTTGTAGAAAACATTTAAGGTTTAAATATTAATTTGATAGCAAGAAAAAAAATACAAATTAAGAGCATCTATCCGAAAGCTTCCTTGGAAAGAAGTCAGAGAAGTGTGTTATGAGTTGCCAAACTTATTATGCATCAACCCTCTCTGCACAGGTAAAAAGAAACGCCAGCTTATATCGAATATGGAGAGCAATTTTATTAAGTGACAGTTGAATAGCATGAAGTGCGTTTAGATCGCTAGATTCTTAGCCATGCGGCTAAAATTTTACGCAGATTTGCACTTGATGTATTTCTGAGTCTTGGTTGTAGCCAGATTAATGAAATTATTGCACCAGAATTATCAGCAGTACTGTGTGCAACTGAAAATTGTGAAGCAATTGACATTGCGCATAGAGTCCTGTAAACTTACGGACAGATTTTCGCTATACTATTACTACTAGAAAAGCAGGAAGGGGTATAGCTACTAATTTACGTGGCACTCTAAAAACTAGGAAAAAAACTCATTATGCATATTTGAAAGCAGCATACCTTCCGAAATCTCTAAGCAAGCTGGCTTTGAAGCTACTGATGATAATCTTTGTTCACACCGAGAAACTGCGTACAGCAAAATAGGAAGAAATTGATATGGCGGCAGTTAAATGACTAATTTCTGATGAATGAATGAAAATAAAATATTGCATATAGCACCATTATCAAAGCTAGCTGTAGCTGTATGAAATTAAGTAGTTGCATACCAAAAAATTCATCTTTCCTAATAATACCAATCTGCCTTAAGTACATGAACAAGAGTTTATCATTCTAAAGCGCAACCTGGCATGTGTTTTAGAGCCGTCACCTCAACCAATCCTTAATGAGAAATGGTTTCGTTCCAATATTATTGAGCGTCAACTTACCCATGGTAAACGTAATCAAATACGCACGAGTTATAATCATGCAACATATTTGCCTGAACGTAGAGAAATGACGCAATGGTAGGGTAATGATTTAGAGAAAATGGCAACTGAGAATAAATTGTTAATATTATGAGTACTAAATGTGCAAAAAAATCCAAGCAGGAGATAAGATTTTGCTATGGAGGAGGAATATTGTCCCTGCATGCTTGCTGTGTTTCATTCTCACAAGTCGCAGCAAATTGACATTGAACTGAGTCACCACGCACACCAGAGTCACAGCAGTAAGTAAACATGCCGCAATGACCTGTGCATTCACTGCTACGTTTAAAAAAGCCACATATGTTAAGCATAGTTGGATCAGTCACTGATAGTGGATAAAGTGGGGACGGGGACGTAATGCCTGTAGGTGGTTTAGGTGGAGTATCACCATTACTGGTTACACATTGTTGATAATGTTGATTACATTGAGAATTATTTGCTGGGTCAGCGCAATATGTTTGATAATCGATGCACATCTGATGGTAAGCTGTTGTTTGCAGTTTGTTCACATAATTCCAATGAGATGCATTTAAACAAAAGCCTGAACTAGAAGATGGATATACCAGTGAATTTAGCTGATCACATGAAATAAATGGTATAGGTGTAGTAAGTGGTACGCATAAGCCCATTTCAAGAGGGGTGAATCCTCGCACGCCTTGGTTTTGGTCCTTCCTTGGAGCTGGATTAGTGCCATTATATGTATTGCTGCTACCAAATGGCATCGTAACACTAGGTAGTGGGATCACTCTATCAGAAACTGCAGTAGAAACTATAGTACGCTCTTTTCCTTGAATCGACATCGTTATTGTATTTGCCAAAACGCAATTACAATTTGTAGTGCATGTTGGATCACACGCATTCTGAGAAGATGATGGTAAATAACAAAACTGTCTACCGCCACTCATATACTGGCCATTATTATAGTATAACCCTTTAGGCAAAGGCGCATTAGGAGCTGGAGGACATGGCGTTACTGGCTGACCACCTGGGCTGCTAGTACTATCGTCAAAACAAATATCACCAGTAGCATTCAAAGGTAGGTTATACCCATCATCCGTTACTATACCAGTTAAAAGGTTCTGAGCATTACCACTGATAGAGCCAGGATATGTTATCGTACCTGCAAATGATTCTGGTGGGGACATTGGTACGCCAGAAATCTGTCCAGTTATATTATCTGTAGTGAAGCCATCTGTGAAGTTAGCTTGAATACAAAATTTAGTTGACGTATTGCTACTGGAACAAGGAGCAACAGAAGAAGGCAAGGGAAATGGTGGAATTGGCATACAAGCTCCGACTCGTGCCATGGTTTGACCATTATTCACGCAAATAGACGTGCAAGTCTTTAGATCTTTGTCGTCACACCCAACAGGATCTAGAGCAGCATGAAAGTTAAGTGAGTTACCATACATATCTAAAATAGTGCATTGAGATTGTACCTTTAGTTGTAAATGTGCTAGATCATAACTTAAATCGCAATATTGGCCTAAATTTACTCCAAATAAGCTACCAGTATAATATCTTGTTGGTTGCCCGCTTGGATTGTTATAAATCAATTCTAGGTTTTTAGGTAATCCAGCTGCAATATTGTAATTAGATGCAGTAATCCCTGAAACGCAGTTTACATTTACAGCATTACATTGCTCAATAGTAGAAGTCGTGGTAAGAGGAGGAGTTGTACATACATTACCATGGCATACTACTGGATTCTTAAATGGCACGAACAAATTAGATGGATTGCCTGAACTTTGTTGCGATGCGTAATTAGTGTTAAATGCTACTCTTATTGCTGGAGTAAAGAAATTATTATTTACTGACAAAAGTCTTGCCGTACCAGCATCCGGCGATGGTAAGACACACTGATTGGTTGCAGCAGGTAAAGTATCTGCTGTACAAATCGCCGCTGTAGTTGGAATTTGTACTGGCGGCGCTATAGAGCAACAAAAAGCAGGTGGTGATGGCGGAAATTTAACAAAGTAACAGTAAGAATGTAACACTCGGTCATCCCCCGTCAAAAATGTACATGCTATTGGTAAAGTACATAATAACCTAGGATCACCAGTGCCAATACATGGCTTAGAAGGGGTAGGAAGTGGCTCTGTAGCACTGTTACATACTGTATAATAAAACTCATATTGCGTCGTGTCAGCAGCATAAATTGCAAGATTGCTGCACGCATTTTGTACTACAGTAACGCCATTACTTATAGCGGGATAATGTCCATTCATATTAGGGGTATTGCTAGTATAATCAGTATTAGCTACTAAAGCGAACATGCCAATATACGAATCGTAATCATCACAGCCCCCCCAGAACCTACCGCCTGGTGTGACATCTCGCACATCTCCCAGTCCTAAAACTGGATTACTATATTCATTCTGCCAGTTACAACATGTAATATTATACGAAGCGGTTGGATTTAAGAAATCATTATTATAATTCACATAAGAATCACTTGTACACCCGGTAAAACTCTCCCAACCACTGCAATCATTTGCTGAACATGCTAAAGCAATAGAATGCAGAGATAAAAACCATATCGAGAGAATAAAGAAAATAATAATACGCCAGTAGTTTTTCATGAAAAGTCTAAAATACCGTTATTTATACATAATAATTGTTAATTTAGAAAAATGAAATACAACCCACATCAAAGAAAACAATTTTGTTAGTTTAGTGGTATTTCTATCATAAATAAAACACTACTTTCTGATTCAGGGCATGATTATAGCTTCCAATATAGACTTCTTATTAAAAGGACTCACTATCTCCTTTTTGCGTAACTTTGCTAATATCAAGAGGTATTGTAATACCTATTTGCAAAATAACTAGAATATTCTCGTAGACATGATCAGAGCATAATATATCTCAACACTCAAACTCATTCATATCAAGCATAATTAAATTAAGTAAGATCAAATCAATATTTTTATATTATTTAATATATAATGACACTCTCATCAGACTGTCTTGAGTAATTAATACTAATCTCGCTTTTACAGAAAATTATCATAATAGGGAACTGATTAATCAGCTCTATTCATCATCAATCACCATGAAATTAACTGCTTTGTTAGACGAAAAAGTTTTTACATTCATACAATATTCTTTACAGGCAAAGTAAAATTAACTATTGAACCGCAGCTTTTATTTACTTCAGCCCATATTTTACCATTATTAAATACAATATCTCCACAACGTAATGCATAGTCTTACATATGATATTTGAAATATTAATACGATAAGATTATACGATAAATTACTGTATTGATATAGTTACGATTGAACTGATTTACTATGGTTCATAATCTTCATCTATAGTTTTACTGCCACTAATTTTTCTAAGTATGGCTGGACCAGTAAGTCTTTGGTCAAGAACTGACCTGTTCATAGCAGCAGGTATATTATCAATTGTTCGAGCAATCGCTAAGCCCCATGGATTATTCCACGCCGCAGCATTGGTATCAATTAAACCTTCCTCCCAGTTTTGTAAGTTTGTTTCATGTTGCGCTCTAATATAGTCAGCACGTGACATGCCATAAGTTCCTTCTATCTCTTCATTCGCATCCTTACCGAATGCGCCTCCAGTTAAACCAAATACTGCGTGACTATATTTGGCAGCTTTACTTTCTAAGAAATTTTCAATTAAACCCCCTATTTTATCTTGATATTCCTCTAATGCATTGACATGATTCGCAGAGTTTTTGCGCCATGCTTTATCTGCATCGTTATCAAGAACATTAGCCATGCTTTTTAAAGCGCCTGATAACAGTGGAGATGCACATA
Source organism: Rickettsia typhi (assembly GCA_945905715.1). GTDB lineage: Bacteria > Pseudomonadota > Alphaproteobacteria > Rickettsiales > JABSSG01 > JAGVLN01. Next base: position 21,851 of record CAMDPW010000015.1, on the reverse strand, counting down.
AATTCCTTGCCATGCTGCCAACTGCTGAACTTGCAGTCCGCCCGATACCATAGCCAAACTTAGCAACATTAGATTGAGCTTCTGGTATAGCACCGCTAATGGCATGACCAAGAATACTTGCACCAGTACTTAAACCAGTTTTATCTGCCACGGCAGATAAAACTGGTTTAACCAAATTTTTATCCGCGAGAGATCTGAGTGCGGTTCTAAGATCGCTTCTGCTTTTTGCCTCCTGTATTTCTGGTAACCCTTTGTACCTAATTGTTCCATCTGCATTTGTTTGTGCTATGCCTTTATCATCGACCTCTATCTTTCTTGCATACTCGCCAATGAAGTAAGTCAGTCCCTTATCCAATTTACCAGCGACATTACTAACAGCTTTGGAAGAGTTTTTTATGCTATCCAATAAACCTGGACTGGTAGTACCTCTGTAAGCTGCGAAACCTTTTCTAGGTAGAATTGCAGCAATATTACCAAGAACCGAAAGAATTTGTCCTGTTGCAGGAATTACCCCCATAGTTAAAGCACGCGCTGCACCCCGTGCAACAGCACTAAGAGGATTCTTTATAACATCAGTAATTGGTTTGATCATTTGTAATTTTTCATCAATTTTTAGAATGTTTTGTGCAGATTCTATTTTTCTAAAAACGCCATCTTGTAATCTCTCTTGAATGGTAGTTACGCCTTTGCTTAGTTTTGTACCTACATCAAATTTCTTAGTATTATAACCAGCTGACATAGCTTTTTCCAAAGCAGCATACCTGCCTAAACCTTGAGCTCTGCTAGTACTATATGCACCGACAGTATTGACACTACGCGCTACAGTTGTAGCCCCATAGCTAGCTACTGTATTAGCCATGCTCCATACATTGCTAGTAATCGCATTACCCACTTCATCTGCTTTAGTCATCATGTATGGTGTGCCAGCTAACTGTCGCGCCATTGCTGGTACCAAATCAATTAATCTAAACATTACCCATGCTAAGAGCGCAAAAACTGCCACGTCAGTAAAATCTACATAAGTACCACCTTGCATTTCACGTAACTTAGACATGTCGTTGCTACTTGCCGGATCAAGATAAGGCGCATCAACATATCTGTTAGCAGTAGCTTGATATGGTCCATAAAAACCAGTAGTACAATTTTCAACATTATCACCACAGCAAGGTACAACAGGTTCCTGACAATTTGCTGGGCTACTATCAGTACATTGACAAGGTTGAGGATCTTGTTCTGTGCATGGCTTACAAATTCTACCAGGTACAACCATTTCATGCATAGTGGCAAGTGTTGGTACACCAGCTGGTTGCCAAAGATATATGCATTGACCGAAAATACAAAAATTAGGAATTGGCTTAGCCATATAGCACATTCTTACGCCTAATATATAATACATTTGATTTAAGACTAAATCGCAAATGAAAAAGGCAAACGCAATAATCACTATAGGCTGGATAAAAAAGCTCATTAAGTATTTAAGCCAGTTATCAAACATTGATCTTGTGATTTTGAATAAAATAAATGGAATGAAAATAGGGGCCAAAATAATTAATACGGAGATTATTGTATAACAAACTAAATACATTATCACCGCCTTAATTATCGCATAAACAGAAAGCGCAGCAACAACATAAAATATTGGGAAAAATAGAAAACCAGCAAAACTAGTAAAAAGTAATGATGTAACTTTGTAAAAAGTTTGCGTTGAAAAAAACATATGAACAATGCTGTCTAATTTGCTAAATCCACCTACATTTTGTACGCATTGATTAATTGATCCCGAAGCGCCAGAAGGTACGCTGTTACCTGCCATCATATCCAATATCTCGCCAATTCCCTGAGTAAAAAAGTTAAAGAAATAATTATTAAAAAAATTCCAACTTGAATCCATCGTAGATATCTGAATAACCAATGCCATTTTTAAGATACGCATAAATAGCTCTTTTTGGGTAATCTCTACTGTGCCTATTAAAAATCCTATAGCAGAAAATGCTACATATAGCACTAGTAACACCCTAAGATAACCAAGAGTTCCAATCAAGTTTTTATATATTGCCTTGGTTGCCTGGCATAAATTTGTTTGCACTATAGTTACTAATTGTACTAAAGCACCTGGAGTAATCGTGGAGAAACCTGATTTTACCGCAACTGCATAACCACCATAATTATCTTCATAAAGCTGATCTATCATTTTAACATATAATTTACATCCATTCGCACAAGATGAAGGCGGTGTTTTTAAGTATAGCCCACCAGCAGGGGCACCTGCTTCAATGATTGTACCAGGATTAGGACATGGATTAGTACTGCCAAGAGCAAGATGATAAATAGTACCACCAGGCGGCATTCCTCCATTGTAAGTATTTGGATCATTAGTACCTACTGGCATTAACAGGGCAAGAGCTCCCTGACCTTGAGTAAAAATACATGGAGCATTAGTTACTGGTCCAAAGTTAGTATGACCACAACTTGATGAACCGTCACAAGGGCAAGGCACATTTTGTGAAAATGCACAAGTCTCGGTATAAAAAAAGTTGCCTTGTCGTTGCTGATAACTTCCAAACCAAGCAGTCCATGAGTATAGAGATGAAAAACTACTAGGGTTATATCGACCTTTATTATCTGCAGAGCCAGTATTGTTTATAACTGCTAAGAGTATTGGCTCGCCATTGGTTGTAAGGTTAGTACTTGACCAATCAGCATACTCTGGAACAAAGGGACCTGGCTGTTGTAGCGAGTGAATCATGGAGTTGTTAGGGTTTGATTGCACAGTTATATAGCGTTGCCCATAACCAAAATCATCTGGTTCAACACAAGAGTCTACAGTACAGCCAGCTAAAGAGCATAGTAGCAGAATGATAAAAAGTTGCAGAAATTTCTTATAATTATTATACATTATAAAATTACAGAGCTTATTTTAATAGGTTAAATTTACAAGCTTATTTATACAATGCAAATAAACTTTAACTCGCCTTGCTTTGATATTTTGATGGCAAGTATAATTTTATCACTATATTTTGTTATTACTAGGCTAGTTTGGAAACTTGATATGCCTCCTAAGCTTCATTATACCAGACAAGTTCAATAATACCAATAAACCACCTGAAAAACTCATCATGGTAATGAGAATAGCTTGATTAAAATAGTTAGTAGAAAGAAAAGCTACGGTAGCATAAAAAATATAAAATACTTTACCATATTTTTTATTAAGAAATATCGCGCATTTTATACCAACAGTCAAATAGGCAATAATAGTAGTAAACCCAGCTAAGAAAAACAATATTGCCATAAAATACTGTACGAAAGGAAAGTGAGTAGTAAATGCTTTAATGATATATTGCGATGGATCAGTTAATTCAGCATTATGCCAAACACCAGTAACAAGTACGACTAAGATACTTAAGGTACAAATAATTGTATCTGTTAACTGTGCAAAGATTGACATTTTGGCTTGAATATCTGGTGAGCTGACAGATGACTCACTTTGAATTATTGAATCATAACCAATAGCGATATCACTCGAATAAACTGCTCTTGCTACCCCAACTTGCACTGCCATAATAAAACTACTGCCTACAAAACCAGCAATTGGCGCATGTCCAACAAAAGCTGATTTTATCACATTTAACATTACATCTGGTAATACCTTGTAATGAGCAATAATTACCCACAAACACATCGCAATATAAGAAATCAAAAAAGGAGGCATGAGCAAAACACATGTATTGGCAAGTCTTAGCACGCCACCAATAGATGCAAACATAATAAGTAACAATAAAACATAAGTTACAACTTGATGTTCTAAATCAAAGCTTACAGCAACTGTATCAGTAATAATTTTAAACTGCGATACCTCAACACCATAAATACAAAGCATAATACATAGCATTGTTGGTAAAATATTGCTGTTAAACGCTTCTTTAAGATAATACATTGAACCGCCATCAAAGCTATGATGTTTGTTCTGTTGGCGAAATGTGATACCTAAATAAATTTCGCAATATTTGATAATCATACCGGCAAAAGATGCGATCCACAACCACACTAATACGCCTGGCCCACCGTATACCACCGCCGTTATTACCACCACAATATTACCCAAACCAATCATCCCTCCAATTGAGGCAAAATATAATTTTATTGGGTTTATACCACGTGAATGCTTATTTTTAGCTTCATTACTAATGCTACGCAAGATTGACTTAAAATTGTAAATAACTCTAAATTGTAAGCCTTTAGATTTAACGGTAAAATATACTCCTGACAAAATAATAAAACTAACGCCAAGATAAGACCAGTAAAAAGCGTCAATGACGTTTAACCAATTTAGAATTTCTATCAACATTCTTTTAAATATGTAGCATGTTATAGTGATTCAAAATATTTTGCAGACAACATAATGTCAATAAAATAAATAAAGCTAAGGCACTTTAGTCAAGTTAGCTGCTTTCCAGCCAATTTTTCTAACACTTTAACTGGAGAAATGGCGCTATCTACCATTGCATCAATTGGTAAATAAAAGGTCTGTTCTAGCATATGCTGACCAGATAATGCAGCATGCGAAACTTGATCAGAAAAAACAACCCAACTAGAATTTGCTGGAATATGAATAATTTCTGAAGTAGCTGTATTTTGATAAGTCAAATCATATTTCATCTTATTGTGTATATTTAACATGTAATGATCATAAGCAGTACGCCGCCCTTTAGTGATTTTAAAAGTCTCCATAAGCCAAGCAAGTCCTGGAATTGGTGCATGAATCTTAGGAAAAAAATACTTGGACACGTGCATAAAATCTTCTCCCAAACGCCAAATGCGTGGTTTGCCCTCAGGGTTAATATTGCTAAATACTCGTAAAATCCTTCTACCTTGATTCGGGCTTGAGGGGAAGGCGTCTACATGTAAACGAGTATCGTCCTTCCGGTAAGAAGGATTTACTCGACCTTCAATTTCTACTGGTCTTAAACTTGCACGACCTACTTGGAGCTTGCTGATATATTGGGGGAAATGGTTGTTTATTAAAGCAGTGGCATGTTCAACATATCTTGCTAAAATTTTTGTAAGTAACTTCTTTTTCTCCTGAGAATCTTGACTACCTCTAATTTGCTTGGTATGATAATCGTAACTAATATTTTTGCTACCTGGTTCAATAGTGACATTAGTTAGAAGTTTCATTTCTTTATCGCTAGTATTCACCTTAAGTTCAGGAAAAAGAAGAAGCTTTCCTTGTTCTAAACTGTTTATAGCTTTGGCCTGGATTTCTTTATTTACAATCTTAATCCATGAATTACTTGATAGTATTTCTATACGTTTACTACTACTTAATTCCTTATTATATAAGCTATTCATTTGTAAATCCTTATGTGTTTGTTAGGAAAACATAGCTAACTACATACCTTTACGCTCAAGCATTAGTTTTTTAGTTTCAGCAATAGCCTTAGCAGGATTTAAGCCTTTTGGACAAGTCTTGGTACAATTCATAATAGTATGGCAGCGATAAAGCTTAAATGGATCTTCTAATGCATCTAAACGTTCACCAGTAGCTTCATCACGACTATCGACTAGCCAACGATAAGATTGCAATAATACTGCTGGACCAAGATACTTGTCATCATTCCACCAGTAACTTGGACAAGCAGTGGAGCAACATGCGCATAAAATGCACTCATATAACCCGTCCAGTTTGGCACGATCTTCAATTGATTGCAAGCGCTCCTGATTTGCTAATGATCGAGTGTTAGATTTGAGCCATGGCTCAATTGAAGCGTATTGTGCATAAAAATTATTCATATCAGGCACTAAATCTTTTACTACTTCCATATGTGGTAATGGATAGATTTTTACATCATCTACCACATCTTCGATCGCCTTGATACAAGCTAAAGTATTCGTGCCATCAATATTCATTGCACAACTACCGCAAATCCCCTCACGACAAGAACGTCTAAAGGTAAGAGTTGAATCTACTTCAGATTTTATTTTGATAAGAGCATCAAGCACCATAGGCCCACAAGAGTTTAAATCAATCTCATAAGTCTCAATACTTGGATTGTTTGCGCCTTCAGGATCATATCGATAAATTTTAAATTTCTTTACTCGCGCTTTGTTGTTTGCGCTCTTTAATTTATGCTCTTTTCCTGTAGTAAAATTTGAGTTTGAAGGAAGTCTAAACTCTACCATATTTTTTACCTCTGCTAATAAACCCTGTTCTTTGGAGGAAATACTTCAATCTCATTAGTCAAAGTGTATAAATGCACTGATTTATAATCGAATTTTACTTTATTTTTTTTAACATCTAACCAGACAAAAGTATGTTTTAACCAATTCTTATCATCACGCTCCTTAAAATCTTCGCGTGCATGAGCTCCACGACTTTCAGTGCGATTTAGTGCACTGTGCATAGTTACTACTGATTGTTCCAATAAATTTTGTAATTCTAATGCTTCAGCTAAGTCGCTATTCCAGATCATGCCACGATCAGCAATGCCTAAATCATCATAGCTCTTCCATGTTTTATTAATTAATTTTACGCCTTCACTAAGACTGTCATGACTCCTAAACACTGCAGCATGTTTTTGCATTATCTGCTGCATCTCGCCACGAATATGTGTAGCAGATAATGAGCCTTGAGAATAACGCACTTTATCTAAACGCTCAATCGCATTCTCACCAGCATTTGTTGGTAATGGTTTGAAGTATTTCTCTCTGGTCGCTAACTCTTTACATCTTAGAGCTGCTGCCCGACCAAATACTACTAAATCAAGTAGAGAATTTGAACCAAGACGATTAGCTCCATGCACCGAGACACAAGCAGCTTCACCAATAGCCAATAGCCCTGGCACAACTTCCTCTTTGCCATTATTTAACCTAATTACTTCAGTATGCACATTAGTTGGCACTCCACCCATGTTGTAATGCACCGTTGGAATCACTGGAATTGGCTCTTTAGTAACATCAATCCCAGCAAAAATCTTTGCAGTTTCAGAGATGCCTGGCAAACGCGAGTGTAATACGTCGGGATCAAGATGATTAAGATGGAGATAAATATGATCTTTTTTCAAACCAACACCACGTCCTTCCTTAATTTCAATAGTCATTGCCCGTGATATTACATCACGTGAGGCCAAATCTTTAACGTGAGGCGCATAACGCTCCATAAACCTTTCACCTTCAGAATTCACTAAATAACCACCCTCTCCACGTGAGCCTTCAGTAATTAAACAGCCAGCACCATAAATGCCAGTTGGATGAAACTGCACAAACTCCATATCTTCAAGAGGTAAGCCTGCACGTAATACCATAGCATTGCCATCTCCGGTACAAGTATGCGCAGAAGTTGCTGAGAAATATGCTCGGCCGTAACCACCAGTAGCAATCACTACATACCGCGCATGAAAACGATGCAAATTTCCGTCATCCAAATTCCAAGCCATTACTCCTATGCACTCATTTTGCACGTTCATTATTAAATCAATCGCAAAATATTCAACAAAAAATTTAGCATTGTGTTTAAGTGATTGTTGATAAAGCGTATGTAAAATAGCATGACCAGTACGATCAGCAGCAGCGCAAGTTCTTTGTGCTGGCTTACCTGCACCGAAATCAGTAGTCATACCGCCAAATGGACGCTGATAAATTTTACCTTCTGGAGTCCGTGAAAACGGTACCCCGTAATGTTCAAGCTCAATGACAGCTTGCATCGCATTTTTGCACATATACTCAATAGCGTCTTGATCACCAAGCCAATCAGAGCCTTTAATGGTGTCATAAGCATGCCAGCGCCAATCATCAGTACCCATATTACCAAGAGCAGCACTCATACCACCTTGCGCTGCAACAGTATGACTACGAGTTGGAAAAACTTTAGTAATACATGCGGTAGAAAGTCCAACTTCTGCCATGCCAAAAGTTGCTCTTAAACCAGCACCACCAGCACCAACTATTACTACATCAAATTTATGGTCAATAACCTCATAACTTTTCAACATTCGATACTCAAAAAAATCTCTTAAATGTTAATAATAAAATTAATTAATAGCATCAAAGTCATGGCAATCATAGTGAGCCAACTTAAACACTGAATTAAAAAAATGGTAGTAAATTTGTAGATTTCATGACGAATGTAGTCTTCGCATATTTCTTGTATACCAAGCATACCATGATAAATGGCAACATTCACTAAAATTAAAAAACATAAGAATCTTAATGGCGAATAAAGTATTAAGCTAATAATAATTTCTGGATTAAATAAGAAATCATTAATTACTAAAATAAACCACATAACTAACGGGATTAAGATGATGGCGGTTTTACGCTGTACCCACCAAGCATCAGTTCCAGAATTAGCCGCACCAAGACCTCTGATTTTTTTTAATTGACTTGTATCCTTACTACTACTCATAATTGCACACCTCATATCGTTTTATACATAGTCACAATACAGGTCAACATAGTAAGTATGCCTGTTAAAATAATAACCACCACACCTGAAATAATTACTGACTTATTAGTAAGTCCCAAACCCATATCCCAATAAAGATGACGTACACCATTCAAAAAATGATAATTAAGACAAAAAACCAAACCAATTAACATTACTTTGAACACAATACTATTCAAAATTATATTGAAATCCACTTCAATAAAACCCATACCAAGAGACTGCAATAGTATAGCAATTATTAACCAAGCAAGAACGATTAAACCTATAAATAAACACACACCAGTAATGCGATGCATGATTGATAACACTGAGCTAATCTGAGGCTTGTAAATAGTGAGATGCGGTGAAAGCGGACGCTTTCTTACTGGTTTTGTGCTCATATTCAATACACTTTTCCTGAGTTAATATTAAAATTATAATATCATTGCGTAAGGCTGTAAATATTTTATGATGAAAATTCCTATTTTTTTACTTCATTCTGTTGAATCTGCCAATCTTTTTGCTTCATCTTCAGTAATTAATGCGCCGATCAACTCATTAAGCTCGCCTAAATTAACAATAGAATCAATTTTATATAAAGTAAGATTAATACGATGATCAGTTACTCTACCTTGAGGGTAATTGTAAGTACGAATACGCTCCGAACGATCGCCACTACCTACTTGACTTTTTCGTGATGCAGCCCGTTCTGAATCAACTTTTTCGCGCTGCTTTTCATAAAGACGTGCCCGTAAAACTTTCATCGCTTTAGCTTTATTCTTATGTTGTGATTTTTCATCTTGCTGTTGTACCATGATACCAGTTGGAACATGTACAATACGCACTGCACTATCAGTAGTGTTTACTGATTGACCACCAGGACCGCTTGCGCGAAAAATATCAATACGCAAATCCTTATCATCAATTTTAATATCAACCTCTTCTGCTTCTGGTAATACCGCTACAGTTGCTGCTGAGGTATGAATACGCCCACTAGTTTCGGTTTCTGGCACGCGTTGCACCCGATGAACACCAGATTCAAATTTAAGCTTAGAAAACACGTCTTGTCCTGAAATACTAACAGAAGCTTCTTTATAACCACCGATGCCAGTTTCAGAAATTGTTAACACCTCACATTTCCAACCCTGACGATCAGCATAGCGCAAATACATGTTAAATAATACCGAAGCGAATAAAGCAGCTTCTTCGCCACCAGTACCAGCTCTCACTTCAAGAATAGCGTTTTTGGCATCCACTTCGTCCTTGGGTAAAAGTGATAATTTTAATTTTTTTTCAACTTCAGGTAAAACTCTTTTAAGTTGATGTAGTTCTTGTTCAGCCATCTCTCTTAACTCACTATCAGAGCTGATATCTTCCATCATAATCTTTAGATTAGCTAACTCATTATTAATAAGTTTGTATTGATTGATATTATCAACAATCGCACCCATATCATAAAACTCTTTGGATAGACGTATGAAATCCTTGCTATTAGCTATCTCGTGATCTGACAACTTCGTCTCAAGTTGACTATGTTTCTCTAAAATTCTATCTAACTTGTCTTTAAAATTCATTTTTTTCTACAAAACTTAACAGCTCTTCCAAATACAAGCATTCTTCACTACGCGTATCTAAATCTTTCAGCCTAAATTTTTGTGTACGCACTTCATCTTCGCCAATGATAATGACAAATTTAGAATTTTTGCTTACTGCTTTTTTAATAGCTTTAGTAATATTATTGCTCGGTTCAATATCAGCTAATTTATTCTGAGCTCTTAGTGCTTGAGTGATTTTTAAAGCTTCGATATCATAAGCTAAGTCAAGACTTACCACGCATATTCCTCTTGGTTTTGTAGGTGTTTGGTTTGTTTTAATATAAAGTTCAAATAAACGCTCTAAGCCAGAAGCAAAACCAACAGCTGAAATATTGTAATTACCCATTAATTTATATAAAGTATCATACCTACCACCTGCCAGAACCGCTCCTTGCGAACCAAGTTCATCAGTAATAAACTCAAAAACTGTATGACAATAATAATCCAAACCACGCACAATTTTATTATTTATTACAAATTTCACTCCAATTTTAGTTAGTCCATCTAAAATTTGATCGAAAAAATGCTTTGACTCTTTGTTTATTGAGTCATAAATAACTGGAGCACCAGCAACAAGTTTTTGATCTCCTGAGTCTTTAGAATCTAAAATACGTAATGGATTTTTTTCTAATCTAATTTTACTGTCTTCTGAAAGTTCATCTCTATACTTCGCTATATAGCTTGTAAATTTCTCAAGATAATTAATACGACTTTGATTGTCACCAAGAGTGTTAATTTCTAACTTAGTTTTATCTAAGATATTGAGTGCCTGCAAAATATGAGCACCAAGAGCAACTATTTCGACATCAATCATAGAGCTATCAAAACCAATAGCCTCAACACTTAACTGAGAGAACTGACGCATTCTAGCTTTTTGTGGGCGTTCGTAACGAAAAACAGGTCCTATAGTAAAGAGTTTCAAAGGCATCAAATGCTGCATACCATTAGAAATCACGCATCTGGCAATACCAGCTGTATGCTCAGGCCGCAAAGTTAAGCTCTGACCACTACGATCTTGAAAGCTATACATTTCCTTGGTAACAATATCTGAGTAATCACCCAAAGTACGCTTAAACACCTCAGAAAATTCGAAGATTGGAATGGCTATTTCCTGATAGCCATAATTCCCAATAACCTGCCTAGCTTTAATCATAAGCTCTAAGTAGATTAAATGATCATCAGGCAGAATATCTTTAGTGCCTCTTACTGGTTGTAACTGCATATAATATAAAAATTATGCTTTATAAATTTTATTTGCATTTTTTTTGCTATAAGCAAAATAAATTATCAATCCAATTATAATCCATATTAACATGATGCAACCAACAGATTCGGTTAAACTGATAATCAAATACAAGCATGAGAACACGGCTAATGCTGTAACTACACTAATTGCTGGGCATTTAAACGGCCTTTTAAGATTTGGCTTAGTCTTTCTTAAAACGAAAGCAGAAACTGCAACAAATGCAAACACAATTAAAGTTGCCATGCTAGCTAAATTACCCATAATTGAGATTGGCACAAATCCAGCAACGATAGACATACTAACACCAATAATTATGGTACCAATATATGGGGTATGGAATTTAGGATGGATTTTGCTAAAGCATTTTGGCAACAAACCATCGCGAGACATCACCATAAAGATGCGTGATTGCGCATATATCTGTAATAAAATTACAGTGGTCATACCAGCTATACCGCCTGCTGCTACCAAAGCACCGCCAATATTACTTCCTGTAGATCTAAGAGCGTATGCTAGAGGTTCGGAATTATTGAGCTGAGAGAATGGCACAATACCTGTTAGCATTCCTGCTACCAAAACATAAAGTACTATACACACTAACAATGAACCAATTATGCCAAAAGTAATATCTCTTTCAGGATTCTTGCATTCCTCAGCAGCATTAGCCACAGAATCGAAACCAGTATAAGCCATAAATATTGCACCGGCAGCCACTGTTATACCTTTTACACCAAATGGGGTAAAATTACTCCAGTTCTCTAAATTAAAGTGTGGAACTGCAATAATCAAAAAGAGAAAAATTGCAATTAACTTTACCGCCACCAATACGGCGTTAAAAGTAGTGCTTTCTTTAATACCTCTAATTAAAATAGCAGTAATCACCAAACAAACCAAACAAGCTGGCAAATCGACAATACCTCCATTACTTGGTGTATTTACAAAATCATACGGCATATGGATGTCTGCTTGCGCCAAAATACCAGTCAAGTAGCCAGACCAACCAGCAGCAACAGTAGTAGCGCCAATACAAAATTGAATAACCGAGGTCCAACCTATTAGCCAAGCAACAATTTCTCCTAAAGAAATATAAGTAAAAGTATAGGAGCCGCCGGCAGAAGGAACGCTGGAAGCAATTTCAGTATACGCCAGCGCTACAAAAATACAAGTAATGCCAGCAAGCATAAACGAAATAGTAACTGCTGGACCTGCCACAGTTGCAGCTTGAATACCGGTTAACACAAAAATACCAGTACCAATAACCGCACCTATACCCATCAAAATTAAATCAACTGCGCCAAGTCTTTTTTCTAGTTTACTATCTGCACTTACTTCGCATATGGACGCAATATTTTTCTTTCTAAATATATCGATACCGAAACTCATAATAAATCCTCATTAACTGACATTGCTGATCCACCCACCTCCCAATACTCGAGATTCTTTGTAAATCACACAAGCTTGACCGGGAGTAACTGATTTTTGGTATTGCTGCATTTGAACTTCATAAACACCATCTTTTGTAGACTTTTTGATCAAAGCCATACAACCTTCATGACCAGATCTGATCTTAATTCTGAACTGAATACCTTCTCTAGGAAATTTTTTATTTAACAACCAGTTAACGTCTTTTATACTAAAATTAGTCTTCTGTAAATAACTTTCTGTACCGACCATTATAGAGTTGTCCTTAGAATTTATTTTGATTACATATAATGGATCAGGTCTAGCTATACCAATGCCCTTACGCTGGCCAATAGTATAATTTATTATGCCATTATGCCGACCAATTATTTGACCACTCACATCTAATATATCACCACTATCAAGCGCTCCAGGTCTAAGGCGCTCAATCACTGAAGCGTAATTGCCATCAGGTACAAAACAAATATCCTGACTATCAGGCTTATCAGCAACTATAAGATCGTATTTTTGTGCTAAACTTCTAGTTTGCTTTTTGGTAAATCCACCAAGCGGAAAATCAACAAACTCCAACTGCTCTTTAGTCGTAGCAAATAAAAAATAACTTTGATCTTTCTGATCGTCTAAACCTTTGTGCAATTCTGCACCGTTTATACCTATAATTTTGCGAACATAATGACCAGTTGCCAAAACTTGCGCACCAAGGTCTTGGGCCATTTTATATAAGTCAGTAAATTTTACAGTTTGATTGCACTTAATGCATGGAATTGGGGTCTCACCACGTAAATATGAATCAGCAAACTCTTCAATTACCGCATCTCTAAAACGACTTTCATAATTGAGCACATAATGCGGGATACCGAGCTTATCTGCAACAATTTTAGCATCATAGATATCCTGACCTGCACAACACGATCCTTTTTTTTTTAAAGTTTCAGCCATATCATAAAGTTGCATGGTAACACCTATTACTTCATGACCCTGTTCTACTAGCATCGCAGCTACAGTCGAACTGTCTACTCCTCCAGACATTGCCACTACTATGCGTTTTTTATGAAATACCATCCAAACCAAATAATTATTTAATGAATTCGTACATAATAACCTATATTGAACTGAGCTAAAAGCATTATTCTCAACAATTACAAGTTACAGCTAAAATCAAAACAGAGAATGCTGTATGATCATTAAAACACCCATTAATCATTTACTGTTTTTACCATAAGTTAGCTACCTAGATGATTAAACGTAGAAATTGAGCGTAACATTAGTTCTAAGACAAGCTCTTTGATCTGACAATATTTTTTTTCTTCTCAATACAATTTAGATTGTTTCCGTACGTTCAGACAAGCGTCTGTGATAAAATTAAGATGGGGTTGTATGTCAATTGTATCTACATAATCAAGATATTCATTCATCACATCCTCGCAAGGCAAAGAGTTTTAAGGTTTTAGGTAAGCCCTCCCCCCAAGGGTAAAGTACCATCAACCTCTAGAAGAGCACGCCACGCTTATCAGACCATTGTACCATCGAGCTGCTCTACTACCCCTCTGGTTTACGTTTTGATTTGCGCTTCTTAAAAACCCACAGTAGAAACTACATAGTCGCCTCTAGCCTCTCACATACGCTCTTCGTTAAAGCGTTTCTGTTGCTTACTAAATTGATGGACTACAGCAATTGTACTTTTGCCCTTGATAACCTATCACTTTCACAACTGAGTATTGTGCTGGTATCTTGATCAGTATATGTATATGGATCCTTGTACCATGTGTTCTTCAAGTATCTTACTGCTTCTTTGGGGGGATCAATTCATAAAATACTGGACTTAAAATTTATGTATCTTACCATACAGTTCTTTCCTCCTATATTTTGGAATGAAAACTATATGGTATTTACAATCTCATTTTGAATAGGCTAAACTTTCATATGAAGATGTTGTTATATTTTACTCATATTGATCGTTAAGCCAATATAGAGTTTATGACAACATCTCGTTTTTAAACCAACTTTTTAAGGCCAAGCATTACTGGTTCACTAGTAAAACTAGTGGCTTACCTATCTATTAAATTAAATTTTGGAAATTTTTAAAAGATTCTGCAATAATTTTACTTTCCACTGGTTTGCACCAATGGTATTGTAGTTGGCTTATAGCGTAGTACTAAGTTTTACTTTCCTGTATCTTTTGCGCCTTATTGCTCTATAATAGCTTTTAACGAAGATCCATTATTTTCTTTGATCTGAAAGCTTGTGCTCATGGTTTTACTTTAGATTATGCAAACTGAACAATATCTCTAAGATGATATTTGACATCAAATAATAATAAATCTATAAAGATAAACTTAGTGATCTTGTTGGGACGTCGCCAAGTGGTAAGGCAACGGGTTTTGATCCCGTCATCCGTAGGTTCGAATCCTACCGTCCCAGCCAACATCAATTTCCGATAAGATGCAACAATATTCAAAAAAAATACTTGTACATCCTAGCGAAATCTGCGATTATTCTACCAATAATAATTAAAAATATTTACTAACATCCATATGGTTCATGGAGTATTTTTGGTGGTAACTAAAATACACACAGGAGAAATACCCCCCTAAATACCGCTTAGCGATATCGCAGTTAGAACTGCTAAACCCAAGAATAAGAAATATAAATTGAGCGATACCGCTGGATTACATCTATTAATAAAACCTAATGACGGTAAGTATTGGAGATATAAATATAGATTGGCAGACAAAGAAAAACTACTACCTATAGGCGTATATCTCGTAGTTTCATTAGCCGAAGCCAGGGAGAAATGTTTGCTAACACAAACACAACCTAAGAATGGTATCAACTCGACACAAGATAAGAAAGACAAAAAAACTAAAGCACAACCAGGACACCAAACATTCTCCAGAAGCTATTACTATAGAGAGTGGCATAAAAACTAGAAATTAAGCTCTTTTAATCATCGCAAATGATCTTGATTAATACCAGTAGCTGAACCAAGTGATAGACCTATACCAGTGCATACTTAATAGGAGAACATCTGCGTACTTGTGAGAAAGGAGACTTACTAATCCACCTCCTTCCCCCAAATAGCTTTCACTGTGAACCTCTAACCAATCAATATCTGGCTTATCTTGCAAAATTTGCTGATAATGTTGGTAGCGTAAACCAATGCCAATCAAAGAAGTTGCCATAGAGCGCTTTTTATTTACTAGCGCCTTCTATCATATCTTTGACATCAGCAGATACATCGCTAAAATCACCTTCATTAATCTTAATACACTGACCTTTTGGCACAATAATAAAGGCAGTTGGATCACCTGCTAAATTTGTGCCAGCACAGGAACTTTTACCACCGTCGCAAGCACCTTTATGTGGTTTAATTAGGCCCTTACCATTTTTATCAACGACTTTACACTCTTCCATGTTGTCTGGAACGCTAGCTCCAGAAATACTTGATGATGATGCAATAGCTACAGCTATAGCAGACATAATAATTGTTTTTCTCATGATCTTTTCTCCTTTAAATTAAATTTATTATAGTCAAAGCCTTATTAGTGTTTTTAGAAAGACACAGTAGAAATTGTAATTGATCGCGATTAATAAAAGGTTAAAAAATAAAATCATTTACTATATTCTCTATTTTTTATAGAAAATGTGCGCTTTTTATGTAGCAAGGCAGATGAATGTAAGCTACAAAATAAATATAATATCTTGAACTTGCCAACAATAGAGTATTAAATAATATTAGCGCAACGTTAAGTATGCTTAGAACAAAAAACGCATGAAATTTTTATTTGAAGCGGCATTGAGTAGGATTAATTATTTTTGGCAAAACCCTCCTATCACATGCATATCAATTGGTAATGATAGCGATTATGTGATATTACTACATGCCTTAGCAAAAACCTATCACTCAATGCACAGAATTGAAAAAGCATTGAATAATGAAGGCTATATTGTCTACAATCTTGATTACCCTTCACGCAAATACCCAATAGAAGTTCTATCTGAAAAATTCTTAACTAAGGCAATTAATAAACTATGTACTGACAAAAAGAAAAAAATTAATTTCGTTACCCATTCCCTTGGAGGGATTGTAGTACGTAAATATCTTCAAGACCATCCTCAATTAAATATTGGACGGGTAGTAATGATTGCCCCACCCAATCAAGGAAGTGAAATAGTGGATTGTATGAAAAGTAATTATTTTTTGGGCAGGTTATTCACATGGTTTTTCGGCCCTGCAGCAGCGCAACTAAGTAGTCAAAAAAAATCTTATGTTAATACAGAGTTAGAGCAAATTGTAAAATATGAACTAGGTATTATTGCTGGAGATCGCTGTATAAATCCTACTGTATCATTCATTATTAAGAACCTTAATGATGGACGCGTATCAATTAAAAACACCAAAATTCAAGGGATGAGTGATCATATCGTCATTCACTCACCACACTGCTATATCAATACCAACAGCGAGTGCATCAAGCAAGTATCATATTTTTTAAATTACGGCCAGTTTTACCGCGAAAATAACAATAACAACTAGAGCGCCTTAACCGTTCTTTTACCATCACTAACCTCAATAGTTATTTTTTGATCTGATACCATACTGGTCACTGACCTAATGATGTTATTGTCTTGGTCTGTTACAATAGCAAAGCCGCGTTTAAGAGTATTTTTATGACTGTAAGATTCCAACAAAACTGCTAATGCACTGAATTCTTTAGATTTATTACTGAAGTTCACTCCAACGCTATAACTAAGTCTCTTTTGTAAATCATTAAGGTTAGTGCGCAAGACCATTAAATCTTTATTAAAACGCGTCAAGTTAAGCGTCGTTTCAAAATTCTGAAGCAAATTTTGCATTTTGACAAAATATCGTGGATACGACCCTTGTAACCTGATAAATAAATCATCCAATTTTTGTGTAAGGTTTGTCACTAAAGATTTGATGCTTGTTAAACTCCTAGATACTGAAAGCAGTTTGATATCTAAGTAAGCAAGATAAGCCAGCAATTTATTATAAAGTCGGTAACCATACTCTGCAATTGTAAAGAAAATTTGACTTTTGACCGGTACCGCAAGTTCAGCCGCAGCAGTTGGAGTTGGTGCGCGCTTGTCAGCTACTAAATCCAATAGAGTATTATCAGTTT
The DNA here is from genome assembly GCA_945905715.1 of Rickettsia typhi. Lineage (GTDB taxonomy): Bacteria > Pseudomonadota > Alphaproteobacteria > Rickettsiales > JABSSG01 > JAGVLN01. The sequence continues at coordinate 4,022 of CAMDPW010000015.1, read as the reverse complement.
CATGACCTATTGCAGAGATAATAGGAATTTGTGACGCAAAAGCTGCTCGCACTACAATTTCTTCATTGAATGACCATAAATCTTCAATTGAACCCCCTCCTCTAGCCACAATAAGCACATCTGGCCTTGAAACTTTACCATTGACTGGTAGGTTATTAAAACCAGTAATTGCCTCTGCAACTTGTCTAGCTGAATGTTCACCTTGTACCAACACTGGCCACACTATGACTCTAGAAGGGAAGCGATCTTCAATGCGATGTAGAATATCGCGAATTACTGAGCCTGTTGGTGAAGTCACTACCCCAATAATTTTTGGTAAATATGGTAACGGTTTTTTATGTTCAGGAGTAAATAAACCCTCTTTTAGAAACTGCTGTTTGCGCTGTTCTAGCAAAGCCATCAAACTGCCAATACCAGCTGGTTGCATAGTATTAATAATGATTTGGTACTTAGATTGACCGGAGTAAATAGTTAAAGTACCAGTACACACAACCTCCATGCCTTCGGTTGGTTTAAACTGCAAATTACTGATATTACCCCGCCAGCAAACAGCTGAAATTACCGATAAATTATCTTTTAATGAAAAGTACACATGACCTGAAGGTGCAACTTTTAACCCAGATATTTCGCCTTTAATCCGTACATAAGAAAAATTATCCTCAACAGTTTTTTTTAGTAGATTAGAAAGCTCAGTAACTGTATACTCTGGATAATTGTCAGCAACAGGAGAAAATAAATCTGCTTTGGCCATATAAATTGACAACAACTGTTTTTTTAAATGTAACTAAATAATCTTTAGAGATCAATGATAAAGATTGAACTTAAAAGCAATGATTGATTATGACTTAAACGTAATTTTGAGGTTGATATGTCAAAACTAGAAGAAAATAAACCAGCACCTGCAGCTGAATTTGCCTTCGATAATGGGCAGAATAAGAATTTAGAAGATTTTAAAGGCAAAAATATAGTACTATATTTTTATCCAAAAGATGATACACCAGGATGCACTATTGAAGCTAGAGATTTTGCAAGTTTAATGCCAAATTTTGAAAAGCTAAATACAGTCATTATCGGAATTTCTAAAGATAATGCTAAAAGCCATAATAAATTCAGAGAAAAATACTGCTTGCCTTTTATGCTAGCTAGCGATACTGATGGCAGATCCTGCGAGACTTACGGCGTATTGATACAAAAAAATATGTTTGGCAAAAAATATATCGGAATTCAACGCTCTACTTTTGTCATCGATTACGCAGGAATTTTAAGAAAAATATGGTATAATGTATCAGTAGCTGGCCATGCAGAAGAAGTATTGGCTTTAATCAAAAAATTAGTCAATAAAATGGAGAAGTAGGATGCGGATAACTAATGAAGTAGAGAAAATTCTATCTTATTATGAAAGCGATTGCCCGGGAGTAAAGACGAACTTATGTCGCATTTTAATGCATGGTAAATTAGGCGGAACTGGCAAAATGATCATTTTACCAGTTGATCAAGGTTTTGAACATGGTCCTGCAAGAAGTTTCTCACCGAACCCAGATGCTTATGATCCTCATTATCATTATTCACTCGCGATTGAAGCTGGCATTAATGCATATGCTGCTCCGCTAGGGATGCTTGAAGCTGGTGCTAATACTTTTGCTGGCGCCATTCCAACCATTTTAAAAATTAACAGTGCTAACTCACTTATGGGAAAAACCATGCCTCCTTATCAAGCAATAACCAGTGGCATTTGTGATGCTTTACGGCTAGGGTGCGTAGCAATAGGTTTTACCATTTATCCTGGCTCAGATATGTCTCTGGAGATTATGAGTGAGATGAGTGAGATCATCAGTGAAGCTAAATCATACGGCCTAGCAATTATAATTTGGTCATATCCACGCGGTGGTGATTTATCTAAAGCTGGTGAGACTGCCATAGATGTATGCGCTTATGCAGCTCATATTGCTTGTTTAATCGGTGCACACATAGTAAAAGTAAAATTGCCTACTACACATCTAGAACAAGAAGAAGCCAAAAAACAGTATATAAAATCAAATATTGATATTTCAACCTTAGACAAAAGAGTTGAGCACATAAAACAATCATGCTTTGCTGGTAAAAGATTAGTAGTATTTTCTGGTGGCACTAGCAAATCACTTGATGAACTATATGATGAAGTAAAAGCAATTAAGTCTGGTGGTGGTAATGGCTCAATTATTGGTCGTAATACGTTCCAACGCCCAAAAACTGAAGCATTGGAGATGCTAAATAAAATAACTGCAATCTACAAATCATAAGGAAAATATGAAAATAAATGCAAATTCCATCAGAGCTGGTAATGTCCTCGAACATAACGGCAAATTCTGTATTGTTACCAAAACACCAGAGCATACCATGCCTGGCAAGGGTGGTGCTTTTGTACAAGTAGAAATGAAAGATATTAAAACTAGTACTAAAATCAGTCAAAGATTCCGCTCTAATGATAATGTTGAGCGAGTCCGTCTTGATCAAAAAGAATATCGATTTTTGTTTACTGAAGGCGATCATTTGCATATGATGGATGCTGAAACTTTTGAGCAAATCAGCATTAATAAAAGCTTGATTGGCACAAAGTTTCCATATTTGCAAGATGGTATGATTGTTACTATTGAATTTCATGAGGATGAACCTTTAAAGATAGACTTACCTGAAACCGTTGTACTAACTGTAACTGAAACTGAGCCAGTAGTGAAAGGTCAGACTGCTACTTCATCCTATAAGCCGGCAATTCTAGAAAATGGCCTGCGCATTATGGTGCCACCTTTTGTCGATTCAAACACTAAAATTGTGATCAAAACTGAAGATGAAAGTTATGTAGAGCGGTATAAAGCGTAATGATAAATGAATCAATCGTTATCAATATAATAAATACTGCAAAGCAAAAAGCGGTCAGAGCTTTAATTCGTGATTTTAGCGAAATTCAGTATTTAAGGTCATCTAAAAAACCGCTTGATCAATTTGTCAAATACGCCTTCAGCCGCTCAGAACAATTAGTCTATGATGCGCTATTAGAAGCTAGACCTACTTATTCAATACTATCAAAAGCTCAGGGACATAAAATAGGTGAGGACGGCAAATACCGCTGGCTCATTAGTAGCTTAACAAGTCATGATAATTTTGCACATGGCTTACCTTATTTTGCAATCTCAGTTGCCTTGGAAGCTGAGGGTAAAATTATCATAGCAGTTGTTGATGTAATTGCCCTTGGTGAAACTTATTTTGCAGTTAAAGGCAGTGGTGCTTGGGTTGAACGCAATACTAATTTAACTAATGACAAAATGCGCTTACGAGTTTCAAATAATAATGATTTACATTCAGCCTTGATTTTAGCTGATCAAAATACCGCAACTGATTTAGTTAAGAAACGTAATACACGTCTTTTTGGCTGTGCAGCTGTAAATATGGCCTATATAGCAGCTGGCAAAGCTGATGTGTTTGTGGGTAGTGAAGTACATTTATGCGATGTTGCAGCTGGTTTGCTTTTAGTAGGAGAAGCTGGCGGTACAGTTGTTAACTACATTATGGATGATAAAAATATAATCAACAAAATAATCGCCTCTAATCACGAGATTTTTTCAAAAGCGGAAGCTGAATTTTCAGTACTAGCAAGTTCAAAGCTCTAGCTCTTCTAGTGATAATTGATTTTGTACTCCCTCACAAAACAGAATTAATGTTTTGTTTTAGTCGAGAGTTGGTACAAAGGAAAGCAAAAAAATGTTTAGAATTAAGATGAAAGAAGTATGGACATACTCATCCTAAGGTTGTATAATTAAGCGTTATAATAGAATTATGAGCTAAATACGAAAATAGTACAAATAAGAAGACTAAAAAATGCAGCAGAAATTATCTGTTTTAAAAATTTCCTAAAAAAATCTCAAATTAACTTTAATCAGCCATATTAATAATTTAGTTGACTGCTTTGATATATAATTGATAATAATGATTTAATAGTAATGTATAGAGGACAATATTCATGTATGGAACAAAAATGAACATATTAC
>CAMDPW010000014.1 GCA_945905715.1 Rickettsia typhi | reverse complement strand
TAAACACGGATACACGATTTTCAGAGAAGAACTCAATGAATTAACTTCACAAGTAAATTTTTCCCCTGGATTATTGAGTGTAAAAGCTCGTGGGATAATTTGCATGATTTCTAGAGAGTTTGCAACATTGTTGTAACGGTACATACGGTTCTGTGAGAGTCTAGGAAAACCTAGGCTACTCGACCAATGAAAAATTGGTTAATATAAAAATATGGAAAGATGGCGATATAGCTAAGTGGAAACGAGTTCTTAAGTTGGTGGTTAACGAGCTAATCAGCGGTAAAAAAATGAGACTATCTTAGCAGAGCGCTTATAAAGTATCATTAATCAAATTCAATCATTATCATGAATGACCAGATAAAAAGCGCTCAACTTCTAGAGCGGCCATGCAGCCTGTGCTTGCAGCTGTAACTGCTTGGCGATATATTTTATCTTGAACGTCGCCAGCAGCAAATACTCCAGGAATATTAGTTTTAGTACTATTTGGTATAGTAATAAGGTATTTTTCTTCATCCATTGCAAGTGCCTTAGTAAATAACGAAGTATTAGGAGTGTGACCAATAGCAATAAATATGCCATCTAGTTTTAACTCTTGAATAGCATTAGTTACAGTGTTTTTTAAGTGTACGCCAGTTACATTCAGAGGATCGTCAGTGCCAATAATTTCTTTAACTTCATAATTCCAAATAATTTGAATTTTTGGATTAGAGATTAAACGTTCTTGTAATATTTTTTCAGCACGTAACACGCCTTTTCGATGAATTAATGTCACTTTTTTAGCAAAATTCGTTAAATACAGAGCTTCTTCAACAGCGGTATTACCACCACCTACTACTCCTATCTCTTTGTCTTTAAAGAAAAATCCATCACAAGTAGCACAGCCAGAAACACCAAAACCTCTGAATTTCATTTCACTTTCAATGCCAAGCCACTTAGTTTGTGCGCCAGTGGCAATGATCACTGTATCAGCAGTATATGTATTACCAGATTCACCAATAGCCAAGAAAGGTTTGTTTTGAAGATCAATACTCTTGATGTGGTCGTTGATAATATTAGTCCCAACATGTCTAGCTTGCGCTTCCATTTGCTGCATCAGCCAAGGTCCTTGAATTACATCAGCAAATCCAGGATAATTCTCTACATCAGTGGTTATCATTAATTGACCACCAGGTTCCATGCCATTAATTAAAAGTGGTTGAAGGTTAGCTCGAGCAGTATAAATTGCTGCTGTATAGCCAGCAGGACCTGAACCTATGATTAGTACTTTAGTATGAAGATATTGTGTCATTATTTGTCCTTATATTAATTATGTAACCAATAATCAATCAAAGAGATTTGATCATCATTCATCAGTGAAGGAGCATGGCCCACACCTTTAATTTCAACTTCTTTGCAATGAGGATGAGTTAACTTCATTTGTCTTGTTGTCATGACAGAGAGGACATTTGAAAATTCACCTCTTAAAATCAAAATTGGCATATTTTTCCGCAAAATATTCCAAAAACTCCAAAGATTTACATCCGCCTTATAAATAGCTGGTTTTTGAAAAGCAGTACCTATTACTGGATCATAATTAAGTCTGTACGTACCATCAATATTCCGAATAATACTATGAGTAATAAAATGTTGCCATTTTTTTTCGTTATCAATGCCAAATTGGGCAAATATTTCTTTAATGTAGGTCGCTGCTTCAGCAAAAGTTATGAATTCTGGGTAGTGTGTAACATACTGACCAATCCTTTCTAAAGCTTTACGTGAGATAAAGGCACCTACATCATTTAATACTAACTTATGGATTGTTTTACGAAAGACCGTGGCATAAATCATGCCAATAATGCCACCCATTGAAGTGCCAATGAGATGTGTATCAGTAATTTGTAAATGCTTAAGCAAGCTATGGAGATCAGTGACATATTGTTTATAACTATATTGACTTATATCAGTAGCATAGTCACTTTTGCCTCGACCTATTATGTCTGGACAAATGACCCTATAATTTTTAGCTAATACCTGAGCCAAATAATCAAAATCATGCGCATTTCTTGTTAAGCCGTGTAAACATACAATTGGATAGGCTTCATAATTACCCCACTCAAGATATGCTATTTTACGAATGTTACCTGGTTTAATTTTATTTTTAATTAAATATTCATTATATTTCGGTTCCATTATCAATAATATGCGTTTAATGGTGAGTAATATATAAATTATAGCAGAAATTATGGAGATTAAAATAACAGTAGTAATTTGTTCTGATTTTTATTGAAAGTCACTATAACTATCATAGTATTTATACTCAGCATTATCTATGAGTATCTAACAAATGAAATTGGTGATTTATTTGTAAGATGTTATACTGAGTTGAGTTAATTCCAGAGTATTTTTGATGCTAACGATGAGGTAATGACTAATAATGGAAATATCAAAATTATTTGAAGGACAGAAAGCATTTTAATTATAAATGAGTGCACTGTGATGAGAATTGGTTATATGCGACTCTTTCATTTAATATGCTCTCTAAACCTGATATCAATAAAAATATCGTATTTCTCCTCATTATTTATTAGTCTTCTTCTACTATTATTACTTTTAATTAATACAGATTATATCCATTTCTAAACAGTAAACATGATTTACATAACTTTGGCATACTAGATAGAAAGCATTTTGATTTCGGATGATAGACATAACACATGAAGTAAATAGATAATTATGATAAAAATGCATATGAATTAAGAATACTCATTAGTATTATCTTGCCATTAAGAATTCTATACTAAGATCAACTTTTACCATAGTTTGTCTTAGTGAGTACAGGATGCTTTTTAAGCATCGCTAAAACAATATATACCCCCCACTGTTTTTGATTATTTTTTGCTGTTATTAATGCTTGCTCTTCGCAAAATCCTATAATCTTGATACCGGAAAGTTTTATTAGATTTCTACAATCATCTTCTGTTCAATTTAGAACTTCAATGCAATATTCACGCTGGAGATTATCGCATTTTTTATATGACTGAAATAACAACTAAGGATTAAATAGCATTCAAAACCCCATACACAACTTTAAGTTGCATATGGGGTTTCTTAATTAGTTGTTTAAATTTTTATGATTCTTGTAGTTTTTTACGATCAACTTTGCGTCTCCGTCTTTCATTTTCCTCAGCTTTTCGCTTTCGCTTTGCTGATGGAGTTTCATAATGTCGACTCAATTTCATTTCTCTATATAAGCCTTCGCGTTGCATTTTCTTCTTTAGCATGCGTAAAGCTTGTTCAATATTACCAGAATGAATACTAACGTGTACCAATGTTCTTACCCCTTTCAGAAGGTGGATAAATTAAAAAAAATAAAATTTACCTATATCTTTAGATAAATGTTCTATATTTATAGTAAGTTTTATTGTAAAAAGCAAATGCTAATAATCTCCATGATTTATTTATGAAAAATAAAATAACAAAACAACGATTAAAGTACTTAGAGTTAACAATCGCTGAAGTGCCTTCTACCGGGTGGAGTAATAAAATTTTTTATTTAGTTGAAGAAAAAATGAACTTGCAATCTGGTTACACTTTAATTTTATTTGAAGACGGTATTAAAGATTTAGTAAGTTTTTATGAAGCATTTGCTGACCAAGAAATGATTGATAAACTTACTTTTTTGATAAAACCAGATAGAATTAGAGAGAGAGTTACTTTAGCTGTAAGGAGTAGAATAGATAACAGTAAGAGCTCTAAAATTGTTCAAAAAAAATTGCTAAAATTCTATGCCAAACCACAAAATGTTAGCTTGGGACTGAAAAACATGTGGCGTACAGTAGATAAAATTTGGTATTATGCTGGCGATAAGTCAACAGACCATAATTATTATACAAAACGTGCGCTGTTATCTGCTGTCTATAGTTCAACTTTAATACATTACCTTGTAGATAAGTCTGAGCAACATCAAAAGACATGGGAATTTTTGGATAAAAGAATAGCTAATATATTGAAAATTAGTAATTTTAAAAACATACCAGAAACTATGAATAATATAAAAAATAAAATTCCATTTATAAGATTAATTAAATAAATAAAAGCTTCGAAATGAAACATTACCCGCAAGTGAATCCAAATCCTGATTTTGCTCAAATAAGCGAAGAAATTTTAAAATTTTGGCAAGAGCAGAATATTTTTATTAAATCTATTGAATCGCGGCCAAAAATTACAAAAGAAGGTAATAATAATGAATTTATCTTTTTTGATGGCCCACCATTTGCTAATGGATTGCCACATTATGGTCATTTGTTAACGGGATTTGTAAAGGATATAGTTGCTCGTTATCAAACCATGCAGGGCAAAAGAGTTGAAAGAAAATTTGGTTGGGATTGTCATGGTTTACCTGCGGAAATGGCAGTTGAAAAAGAAATAGGAGTTTCTGGGCGTCAACAAATTGAACATTACGGTATAGATAGATTTAATGAACAATGTCGTAAATCCGTACTTAAGTATACTGATGAATGGGAAGATTACGTTACTAAACAAGCTCGCTGGGTGGATATAAAAAATAGCTATAAAACTATGGATCTAGCTTATATGGAGTCGGTAATATGGGCGTTTAAGCAATTATACGACAAAGGACTGGTTTACGAATCAATGCGGGTCATGCCTTATTCATGGGCTTGTGAAACTCCGTTATCAAATTTTGAAACTAGATTAGATAATGCCTATCGTGAACGCACAGATAAAGCAATCACTGTGGCATTCACTCTAAAATCTGCTCCACAAGGAGCGCCAACAAATTGTAATATATATAGAATTCTGGCTTGGACAACTACTCCTTGGACATTACCGTCAAATTTGGCATTGGCCATAAATAAAGAAACAGAGTATGCTTGCGTTGTTACTGAAGATAATACATGCTTTATTCTAGCTCAGAAGTCGTTAATTAAATATTATAAAAAATTAAAATTACAAGAGAACAAATCACATCAAATCATTAAAGGTAATGCTCTAATTGATTTGCAATACCAACCATTATTTACTTATTTTAAGGGGCATGTAAATAGCTTTGTCATTCTAAATGGCGAGTTCGTTACAGATAGTGAGGGTACAGGGGTAGTACATATGGCTCCTGGTTTTGGTGAGGATGATCAAATCGTTTGTTCAAAAAATAATATTCCACTAGTTTGTCCAGTTGACAATGCAGGTAAATTTACTAGCGAAATTACTGATTTTGTAGGTTTGCAGGTGTTTGATACTAATGATAAAATTATTACAAAACTAAAAGAGCAGGGTGATTTAATTCACACTGAACAGTATGTACATAATTATCCGCATTGCTGGCGTACAGACACTCCTCTTATTTATAAAGCAGTTTCATCTTGGTATATAAAAGTTACAGAAATTAAAGATTCAATGTTAAAGAATAACCAGAATATTAACTGGATACCAGAGCATATTAAAGATGGATTATTTGGTAAATGGTTAGAAAATTCTAGAGACTGGGCGATTAGTCGTAATCGATTTTGGGGTACACCATTGCCAATTTGGCGCTCAGATGATGTGAGATATCCACGAATCGATGTATATGGCTCTATCGAAGAAATAGAGCGGGATTTTGGGGTAATCGTTACTGATCTGCATAAACCATTTATTGATCAATTGGTTCGTACTAATCCAGACGACCCAACTGGTAAGTCCAAGATGTGTCGGGTTTTAGATGTATTTGATTGTTGGTTTGAAAGTGGTTCCATGCCTTATGCTCAATTGCACTACCCTTTTGAAAACAAAAAAAGATTTGAAACACATCCATCAGCTGATTTTGTTGTTGAATATGTAGCGCAAACCAGAGGCTGGTTTTATACCTTAATGGTACTATCTACTGCATTGTTTGATAAACCGCCTTTTATAAATTGTATCTGTCATGGCGTAATTTTAGATGATAAAGGACAAAAATTATCTAAAAGACTAAATAATTATGCTGATCCCAAAGAGATCTTTGCTAAATTCGGTTCAGATGCGTTACGTTTCTTAATGGCCTCATCTACAGCAATGCGAGGACAAGAGTTTTTGATTGATAAAGATAGTAACATGATTAGAGATGTAATAAGACTGACCATTAAACCAATCTGGAACGCCTACAATTTCTTTACTCTTTATGCAAATTCTGATCACTTGGTGGCAAAATTAATCACTGAAAGCGATAACTTTAATGATCAGTATATTTTATCTAAACTTAGCATTATGATTCAGAATGTTAAACAAGCTATGGATAGTTATGATTTGTCCAGAGCATGTGATCTGGTGCATCATTTTGTTGAGATTCTTAATAACTGGTACATTAGACGTAATAGAGTCAGGTTTTGGAAAAGTGAGAAAGACATAGATAAGCAACAAGCTTATGACACTTTATATACAGTACTACATAACTTATGCAGGTGCGCTGCACCTTTGATGCCTTTAATACTAGAGCATATTTATTTAGGAATCATTGCTGGAGAAAAAGAAGCGCATGAAATAAGTGTCCATCTTACTCTTTATCCTAATTACATAGCATTGCCACGAGATAATCAACTGGTAGAAGATATGGATAAGGTGCAGACAGTATGTACTGCTGCTTTAAATATTCGCAATAGTTTGAATATTCGTATTAGACAGCCTCTAGCGCAACTCACAATAGTAAGTAGTAATTACAATATATTAAAGAAATATTTTAAACTAATAGAAGAAGAAGTTAATGTGAAATGTGTGACGATATCTACTGATATTGATCAACATGCTGAAAAGAAATTAAAAATTCACTTTCCTATACTAGGTAAGAGACTACCTCAGAAAATAAAGCAAATAATTGAAGCGGTTAAAGATAAAAACTGGCAATTAACTGCTACACAAGAGATTTTAATATGCGATGAAACATTACTTGCAACTGAATTTGAGTTAGTGTTAGAAGCTTTTAATATACAAGCTGTTACCATAGATTCACAAGATGCAATCATAATTTTAGATACAAATATTACCGAAGATTTGGAATTGGAAGGCCTAACTAGAGATATAGTACGGGCAATTCAACAGGCCAGGAAAGAGGCTAATTTTCAAATTAGTGATCGCATTATATTGGGTATTAGTTGCGATCAAAAACTAGCTAGCGCAATACACTTACATAATAAATATATATGTAGTCAGACATTATGTGAGGAACTTAATCACAGTCTTAGTCATTTATATGATTATAAAACTGAAGTACAAATTAACTCTAATAAGTTAGAGTTTACGCTAAAACGCATTTAATAAGTTAAATATGCAAACAAGAACAATAGCAGTGATTGGTTCAGGAGCATGGGGTATGGCATTGGCTAGGTTATATTGTAGTAAGTCAATAGTAACCGTACTTACTAGAAAAATCGTTAAGAGAACTGATAATTTAAATATAGCCTTAACTTCTAAGATAGATGACTTAATTGATCAAGATATAGTTTTTATCGTAATTCCTTCGCAAAAAGTTAGAGTTTTGTGCCAACAACTAGTTGGAAAAATTAAAAGAACTGCAAATATTATTATTTGCTCTAAAGGGATAGAACAGCATTCTAATTATTTGATGAGCGAGGTGGTAGAAAAGTTTTTTCCAAATAACTGCATAGCAGTATTAACCGGCCCAAATTTTGCAAGCGAGTTAGATAAAGCTTTGCCTGCAATATCTACGATTGCAAATAAAGATTTAGAGATTGCTCAGAATTTAGCTACAGAATTATCAGTAGAGAATTTCAAATTATATCCTTGTAAGGATGTGATAGGAGTACAAATTTGCGGGGCATTAAAAAATGTATTAGCAATAGTGTGTGGTATTGCTACAGGATTTAATCTTGGAGAAAATTTTAAAGCTGCATTACTTACAAATGGTATTAAAGAAATTTCTAAACTTGTAGCTGCTAAGGGCGGGAATGTAAGTAGCTTATTTGAGCCTGGTGGCATTGGGGACATTATTCTTACTTGCAATAGTCATCAATCGCGTAATATGAGCTTGGGACTAAAAATTGCGCAGAAAGAGAGATTTGAGATGACAATGGTCGATAGAAATATAGAAGGAGTTTATTCAGTGATTTCTTTACAGCAAATTATACAAAAGTTAGACTTGGAGTTACCTATATTTGACTTTGTTTGCAATGTAATAAGTGAACAAAGCAATGTGTCAGCACAAGAAATAAAGCATATTATTTAGTACTACAAGGAAGATAAAAAACACTTGATATCTTTGAGTCTTGGTTATTTTATTCAAAAGATTCTGGTCTTTTTGATATTCAATAGCACAATTTTTTTAAATTAATTAGAATTTAAATAAAACATGTCACGGCTCTATCAATTGTAAAGAATCTATTTTTTTCTTTTACTAATCACTACGTGTAATATTTAGTGGATATAAAATATTGCATTAGGTGGTACAGAGCATTATTATGATTGCCTAAAAAAAATACTAAGATTAGGGCAAAAGTAATGTTTATTTATAATAATAATAGATCATGACTTATTTTTTTTTATACTTATCAAGTATGCAATAAAAATAACAGAGATTACAAAACCTACCATAACACTTGCTAGAGCGTTTATTTGCGGACTCATGCCTAACCTAACACGTGAGTAAATTAGCATTGGCAAGGTAGTTGAACCAGGTCCTGAAGTAAAGCTCGCAATCACTAAATCATCTAAAGACAGAGTAAATGCAAGTAACCAGCCAGCAACTAAGCTATTAGCGATAATTGGTAAAGTTATGAACAGAAACGCTTTTAAAGGATGCGCTCCTAAGTCTTGCGCAGCTTCCTCTAAAGAACGATTGAAAGCAGTTAATCTGGCTTGTACTATAATCGCCACATACGCAATACCGATAGTCGAATGAGCAAGAATCACCGTTAATATACCTGTCTGTGGCCAAGAAATTAGTTGTTCAGCTGCCACAAAAGTTAATAAAAGAGAGAAACCAGTAATAACCTCTGGTATAATAAAAGGAGCTGCTAACATTCCTGTAAAAACAGCTCTACCAGAAAACAGGCCAAACCTGGATAAAGCTATGCCAGCTAAAGCACCAAGAACCATAGCAATTGTGGCAGAATAAGCGGCGATTTTGAGACTATGGCTAGCAGCAATAATTAACTCCTCATCATTCCACAAAGTACTGTACCAATGCGTTGAAAAACCAGTCCAAATTGTAACTAATTTTGAAGCATTAAATGAGTATATCATTAAGATGATAATCGGCGTGTATAGAAATACCAACCCTAAGATCATAATGAATTTTGACCAAGAAAAGCTACTCATCATTTTTTACCTTTTGTTACTAAAGATTTTTGTACTAGCATAACTGGTATAACAAATGATATGGTTAAGATTACCGTAATAGCTGCAGCAATTGGCCAATCATGATTTTGAAAAAATTCATTCCATATTATTTTACCAACAGTCAATACGCGTGCTCCACCAAGTATTTCTGGGATAATAAATTCACCAACTGCTGGAATGAATACTAACATAGAACCAGTTATAATTCCAGGTAGTGAAAGTGGTAATATTATATATAAAAGTGATTTAAGAGGGGTACAACCAAGATCTAAAGATGCTTCAATTAGAGCTGGTTCTATTTTTTCAATAGAAAGATATAACGGTAGTACCATAAATGGCAAATAACAGTGGATAATACCTAAAATTACAGCAAATTGAGTGTTAAGAAGCTGTACTGGAGTATCAATAAATCCTATATGGATTAATAAATTATTAAGTACTCCAGAATTTTTTAAAATTATGGTCCAAGCATACACTCTAATCAGTAATGACGTCCAAAATGGTACCATAATTAGCATTAATAACAATTTTTGTGTTGTTTTTTTAGTTTGAGCAATACCAAGGGCGATCGGATAGGCAATTATTAGAGTGCTTAATGTAGAAATAGCAGCAATTTTTAATGAATTTAGATATGAGTTCAGATATATTTGGTCAGAAATAAGGAACTTAAAGTTGCTAAAATCAGGCTGGAATTTATATGTTTGTTTAATGTGATCGTAGACAAAAAACGATTCATAAGGAGGTATTGCATCAGCATAATGGCTAAGGCTAACAATCAAAATAATAATAAATGGTATTAAAAATAATAACGTTAACCATACAAATGGCGGTATAATAACTAAGGCTTTTCTAATAGAATGATTAGTATTAATATACATTAATTACCACTTTAGAATGACGCCTTCGGAATAATACCAAGATAAATAAACAGTATTACCTAAAACAAATCCTGGGTTTTTACTACGTTCCGAGGTTGGAACTGTTACATGTACAAATTTATTACTACTTAATTCGACGTGATAAACGATTTTTTGACCTAAAAATCCTATATCAATAATTTTTCCAATCACTTGGTTTTCAGTTTTTGGTGCTGGTCTAGTATCTATATCTAGTTCTTCTGGTCTAAGTCCTAGCCATATGATATTACCAACTTGGTCATCCTCGGAATAGGCCATAACAATTTTATCAGATTCTGTAATATCAAGGCCTACATATTTTTTGCTATTTCGCTTCTTGCAAACTTTACCTTCAAATAAATTAATTGAATCAACAAATTCTGCAACAAAGCGTGAATTTGGATATTCGTAAATCTCTTGTGGCGTACCTATTTGCAATACTTTTCCTTCTCTCATTACTGCCATGCAGTCAGCCATAGCCATAGCTTCTTCTTGATCATGCGTCACCATAACAAAAGTGATATCTAATAATGATTGGATTTTAATAAGCTCGAGTTGAGTTTGTTCTCTAGTTTTAGGGTCAAGCGCACCTAAAGGCTCATCCAATAGAAGTATTTTCGGTTGTTTAACTAGACTACGTACCAAAGCTGTTCGCTGCTGTTGACCACCTGATAATTGGTCAGGCTTGCGTTTAGCAAATTTAGTCATATCAACCATATCTAAAGCTTCATATACTCGCTCATAAATTTGGCTTGCTGAAAGATTTTCTTGTTTCAAGCCAAACGCTACATTTTCTTCTACAGTCATGTGCGGAAATAAAGCATAAGATTGAAACATCATATTAATTGGTCTTTTGTATGGAGCAATATTAGTAATATCTTGATCCGCGAGGTATATTTTTCCTGAAGTAGGGGTTTCAAAGCCTGCAATAATTCTTAACAAGGTACTTTTACCACAACCAGAAGGGCCTAGCAAAGCAAAAAGATCTCCTTGATTGATAGTTAAATCAATGCTTTCTATTGCCAGTGTTTCATCATTGTAATACTTGGTTAGACCTTCGATTCGCAAAAGAGGCTTAGGATTTTTTGAGTTGGTTTTTTTATTTCTGGTAATGAGTTCGGCCATTTTTTATAAAATCTCTTTTTAAACGATTTAGTATGAACTGACAAAATTCGTCCAAATTCTATTTCTTTTTCTAATAAAATTAGAGCTTTGGGATGAAATTCTGAAGCTTTTTTTTAACATTTCCGTTGTTGGTAAAGCATATTTATTATTTTTTATATGCGGCTCTAAAAACTTATATGACTCCTTAATAATACTTGGGAAGCCAGTGTAATTACTAACTTTTGCTGTAATCTCTGGCAGAAGTAGATAGTCTATAAATTGAAGTGTATTGTTAGGATGTTTAGAATGTTGAGGAATTGCCAATACGTCATATGCTACCATAAATCCCTCTTTAGGTAGCATGTATTGAAGATCAATCTCCTTGTTTGCTTCTTTTGCTCGTTGGATAGATTGTAATATGTCACCAGAATAGCCAATTATTAAACATAAATCACCATTGGCAAAATTTGAAATATAGCTAGATGTTTCAATTTCATTAATATAAGGGCGTATCTTTGCTAGAGCTTCTTTGGCTTTGTCTAAATCTTCAAGATTTTTAGTATTAGGGTCAAGACCTATATAAAGTAAAGTTGTTGAAATCATTTCTGCAGAAACATTTAATAAACCAATCCCGCAGTGTGAAAATTTTTCTGCATATTTAGGATCAAAAATTAAACTTAGGCTATTAATTGGCGCATCTGGTGCTAATGCCTTGATTTTGTCAATATTATATGCTACCCCAAGAGTATTTATCATCCATGGGATGGCATAAGTATTATTAGGATCATCTATAGTCAATTGTTGTAAAGCTTCTTTATTCAGACGAAAATAGTTTTTTACTTTAATTTTGTTTATTTTTTGAAAAATCCCTAATTTAATTTCATTGCCTAAATATGGACTATCAGCAGGAACAACAAGATCATATTCTGATTTACCAGACATTAATTTTGCATCTAATATTTGATCGCTGTCGTAAACATCATAAATAACTTTAATTCCTGTATGTTTCTCAAATTGATTAATCACATCTGGCGGTATATAACCAGACCAATTATACATATTAATTATCTTATCTTCCTCCGCAACAGATAAAAAAGACCAAGAACTTAATATGATTGTAATAATTATTTGTAGCATTTTTACTTTTATCTATCATAATAATTTGAATTTCTTGATTATTTAAATATAAATGATTATTCAAGTAAAGTCTTTAGTTATTAAATTAATAAAATACTGGTATTGTCACGTAATAATAATTTTTTGGAAGAGATATGTTTGATTTATCTACTATCGGAGTTTTTGATCTCACTTTTATATCAATCATTACACTTTCAACGTTATTTGGGGTGGTTAGAGGAGTTATTAAGTCAGCTGTTTCATTAGTCGGTTGGATGATTGCTGTGGTTGTGGCCCTGAATTTTAATGCTTTAATTATACCTTATATTGAAAAATATAATTTTAGCCATTCAGCGTCAGAAGTTATAGCCGTAATTATAACTTTTATAATTGTGGCAGTGATCATTGCTATTATAAATAGCATCTTTCTTTCTTTAATTAAGGGTGTATGCGGAGGTTTAATAGACAGGTCTGTTGGCTTAACTTTTGGTTTTGCAAGAGGCTGCGTTATAGCGTGTGTAGTATTTTATGCACTCACATTACTATTACCTAGTTTGTACACAGTTAGCAATACGCGCACTAAAGAGGAAAACGATACCTTGCCTACTTGGGCGCAAGACTCTAAATCTATAATTTTATTAGCTAGAGGGTCAGATATAATCGCTTCATTCTTACCAGTAAGTTTCAAACGAGATCTTAAAGAATCGTTT
Organism: Rickettsia typhi; assembly: GCA_945905715.1. Classification (GTDB taxonomy): domain Bacteria; phylum Pseudomonadota; class Alphaproteobacteria; order Rickettsiales; family JABSSG01; genus JAGVLN01. The sequence continues at coordinate 20,264 of CAMDPW010000014.1, read as the reverse complement.
AAGGAAACAGTAGATCGCAATGAAAAGCAACAGGCATTCTCTACGACTCAAATGGATACTATCAGAACCACTAATAGAATACTGCATTCACTACCTAGCAGTGTTTTAGCTAATATCCCTGCGGATGATTTACTTGCGTTGCAGGATTCGGCAATAAGCTCTGATATTAAGATTTCCGTATTAAATAAAATTACCAATCACTATCGCCAGTATGCTAACCTACAAAGCGGCTTGTCTGAAAAGCAAAATAGTAATCAAGCTAATCAACAATATCACTTAGTTATACAAGATTTAGAGGAATTAATCACTCAGTATAATGCTACGAACAGTAACACTGATTTTGTTGATAGCAAACAATAAAGCATGTCAAAAAAGCTTGCTGGTAAAATTGCTTTAATTACTGGAGCTTCTTCCGGTCTGGGTGCCGCTATTTCTAGAAGATATATTGATGAAGGCGCGCATTTAATTACTATTGGTAGAAATTTAAAACGTTTAGAAGAAATTGATAATTATGCTCAGGTTAAAGGTAGTAATACTACAATTGTGCAGCTAGATTTAATGGACTATTCAAAAATTGCAGAACTTGGACAAAAACTTGCTGAGAAATTTCCTTATCTAGATATTGCAATAGGTAATGCAGCTATTTTAGGCGAGTTAAGCCCTCTAGACCATTTAAGTTTTAAAATTTGGGATAAAGTAATTGCAACTAATCTAACGGCTAATTGGCATTTAATTAAAGCAATCAACCCCTTACTGCAGAGATCTCCTACTGGTGGTAGAGCGATATTTGTAACTTGTGACGCAGCTAAATTTCCACAAGCTTACTGGGGAGCTTATTCAGTTTCTAAAGTTGGATTAGAGAATTTAGTAAAAATCTATGCTGCCGAGAATCGCAAAACTAAACTTAAAATTAATTTAATAGATCCAGGTGTAATGTGCACTAAGTTAAGAAAAGATGCAATGCCTGGTTTAACTGAAGGAGAGTTGTTAGCACCAGAAGAAATGTCAGAGTTTTTTATAAAAGTTGTGCTTGACACAGATATTAAGAGTGGTGAATTATTATACATATAGACTTTAAATGCTCTGGAGTGAGAGGACGGTATGGCAGATAAAAAAAATAGTGACATAACATTTACTGACGGTAGATATGTATCATGCGATGGTGGTGAAAATGGTCATCCTAAAATATATCTTGAAATTTCTCCACATAGCAACGGAGAAATTTCTTGTCCTTATTGCAGTAAAAAATTTTCTCTTAAGAAAAAAGTAATTACAAGTGCAAGTAACCTTTAGAAAGTAATTCTATTAACTTTTTATCATTGTTAATCAAAATCACGCCTTGACCAGTAGTGACCTTGCCTATTTTAGTAATTTGTAACATATTTTTTTGGCTTATTTCTTGGATTTTGTAGTCATAATTTTCTGGAGCAGTGAAGAGTAGTTCGTAGTCATCACCTCCAGATAAGACGGTTGACATTAGTTGAGAATTTTGCTTAACTATTTTACTAGCTGCCTGAGAAAGTGGTACTAGAGAGGTGTTGATTGTTAATTTCACTTGAGAATTACATGCAATATGCTCTGCATCCTGAGCTAAGCCATCAGATATATCTAGCATAGCGGTTGCAATGCCAATCAAAGATGAACCGATCGATATGCGCGGTTGTGGTAAATCATATCGTTCAATTAAATAGTTTAAATATTGACTAGAGCTTTTTAGTTTTTGTTGTTTTGCTAGTAAACCCAGGGCAGCATCACCAATTGTGCCAGTTACATAAATATTGTCGCCAGCAATTGCATGATTGCGTGTTATAGGTTGATGTTGTTTCAAAATTTCGCCTATTGCAGTCAATGTTAGAACAAGCGGAGCATTATGCTTAACTGTATTTCCACCAAGTAATACAAGGTTGAACAGACTATTATCTTCAGATAATCCTGCAGCAAATTGCATAAGCCAATTTTCTTCAATATAACTAGATAGAGTAAGGGATAAAAAGTAAAATTTAGGAATTGCTCCCATAGCAGCTAAGTCAGAAATATTTACTCTTATTAGTTTTTTGGCTAAAGTTTTTGGGCATGCTCCAGAGATAAAATGAGTGTTCTCAGCTAAAGTATCAGTCGTAATAACTATTTGTTGGTTACTACTAATAACCGCAGAATCATCAGTTAAATTTAGTGCAAAAGGATGATTTTTAGTTAATGGTTTAAAAAATTGTTTAATTACCTGAAATTCATTCATGTTTAAGAGTAGAATTAGCAACTTTATCTAAAATACTATTTGTAAAACTAATTTCTTTGTCGGTATAAAATTCTCTTGTTAATGTTACAAATTCATCAATGACCACTTTATAAGGTGTGGGAAAAAATAATAATTCACATGTGCCAGCACGTAAAATAGCGCGAAGTACGCTGCTTAATTGAGACATTTCTTGTTGTTTGGTAATCAAATTGGTAATTTGAATATCTATATGTTTAATATTGTCTATCGTTTGAATGAAGATTTTTTTTAAAAAACTCTTATCAAATACTTTTATGCATTCTTCAGAGTTTTTTGTATACTCTTCAAGTGGATTATTTACTGCATAATAATTTTCAATATTGGTTAATGCTAGTTCTGCCTCGCTTTCGCTTATGTCATAGATGTACAGAGCTTGCACAACGACAAGTCTAGTTAAAGTTTTATCTTTGTTGTTTTTGTTAATCATAATTTTATATTGCTACCATACCAATCGTACAAGTGAATTATATCTTGCTAAGTTTATAGATCATATATTATATTTCATGGATAGGAAATAACTTAAATTACTTGGTAAAATATGATAAGGGTATTGTTTGTGGTGTCGGTATTGTGTTGCGCTTTAAAAGCTCTAGCCATAGAAGATATTGATACGGTTATTGGTAACTTATCAAATGTTGATCGCAAAATAGTAATTGCGATTAAACAAGAATTAGCTAGTTGGCCTAAAAAATTATTAGATGAAGTTAAGTCTTATCAAGATATGGTGATCACACTAAGAAAGCAGGCTCAGCAGAAATATAACACTTTATCACCAGCCGCTAAAAGTGCTTTAAAAAAAGAAGAACAGTTGACCGCGAAGCTTTCACCTAGCGGTTTAAACTCATTATCCGCTTTAACTGATGATTCTATAGAAAAAAATACAGATGTTACTCAGATCAAATAGTAAAGCAATGTTAGGTAAAAAATTGTATATGTGGCTATACTAATGTTTGTATAATTGATTCTATAAACTAGACATTTTTTTCTATATGTGATTTAGAAACACCGTTGTGCGCTATCAAGATATTAATAAAAATTTGACGTAAAAAGTGTCATCACTTATAGTGCGCATACAATTTAGCATTTTATTTTAGTTTTTTGATAAATTAATGTACTTAAGAGCACAATAACCAACGATAATATGATTAAGAAGCTATACGTAATATACATGCTATTTATAAAAGAATTTTTAAATATAGATAAAATTTTATTAGAAATTTCATAAGGAAATTTAGCCATAGTTTCAGTAGCTTTATCTGGATTATAAATTAAGCTGATCACTAGTTTTTGTTCTTGAACATCTAGCACTATACGCTCTTCAGCAAGAAGTTTATTAAGTATATTTTTTTCCTTTACTTGAAATAACGCTGTTGATACTGCTAATATAATGATTGAACCAATATTCCAAAAGGTAATGTAACAACCAATTGCCATTCCTGTTAAATTTTTTGGTAAATATTTAGAAATCGCTGTTGTAGGGGCGATATTCATAAGGGCTGTTGGTATCCCTGACGTCATCATAGCAAATACAATCCACCAGAATGATAAAGTATCATCAAAACCCAAGCATATCAATCCAGTAAGTATCCAGAATAATCCAGTTATAACCATTAATACACATGGTCCAACCTTATCCATAATATGTCCGCATAATACAGATGATATCACCTGAGTAATTGGACTAGCTAGCATTACTAGTCCAACCATATAAGGAAGTAAATGACGTATATTGACTAAATAAAGAGGAGTAATAAACCATACTACTACTGCAAATCCTCCACATAGCACAGATCCCAATACTATTAAGAGCATATAAGGATTTACAAAAAGTGATAAGTCTATTAATGGTGCAGCAAATCTTTTTTCTTGAAAAATAAATAGAATAGCACATATTATAAATAGCGTAAAGAGAGTAATATTAGCTCGATTAAAGCCAATGATCTCAGTGTTTAGAATTCCCAATACCAGACAAGCTGTAGAACTGCTTAATAAAATTGCGCCAATCCAATCTATTTTGATATTTTTTTCTTGACCCTTAATTTCTTTAACGCTTGCTGTACAAATCCATAAACCTATGACGATGATAGGGATATTAAGAAAAAATATGTATCTCCAATCTAAAAAACTAACAACAAATCCCCCAACAACTGGACCTAGAGATAAACCAAGACTATTAAACATTGAAAAAAATGCTATGGCCTTACTGTGATAAGAAGTATTTCTATATAAATACGATACTAAGGAAAAAGATACTGGTAACAACATTGCACAACCTATTCCTTGAATGCCACGATAAAAAATTAACCATTTTATAGACTGAGTGAATCCAGCACATAAGGAGGCAATGCCAAAAATAATCACACTGATATACAGCATTAATCTAAGGCCAATAATATCAGATAATCTGCCCATGACAGCTGACAAAGCTACAATGCTTAAAACATACGCGTTTATTATCCATTGTAATTCAGTAATAGTGGCATTTAATCCTATTTGAATCGCAGGAAGGGCTGTATTGACAATGGTAAAGTCCATATACACTATCAATGATAATAAACTAATACCTATTAAAGGAAGCCATTGCATAATTTTTTCCTAGTCATTGCTTTTTTAGTAATAGACAAACAAGAATAAAGTAATTCAGTTTCAATAAACAAGTAAAATGTATTAATTTTTTATATAAAAAAACTGCTACTTTTATTCTTGTCTAGCGAAAGAAGGTCTGAATCATAGATTATTTACATCACATTTAACCCTAAAAATATGACGAAGCTAATGCTTCTTTTTCATACTCATAATATTTATTTTTTAAATGTAGTTAAGTTCAATATATAATCATTATATTTCGCTAAATCTTCATTGTGAGCAAAAGTTAGAATTGTTGAGTTTACCAAGTATTGATTGAGTAAATTAAACACTATATTTTGTAAATTTTTATCTAGAGACGAGGTTGGCTCATCCATAACAATCCACTTAGGCTTATGTATAAGAAGACGAATGATCGCAATACGTTGTTGCTCACCAGGAGATAAAATTACACTCCAATCTTGCTTACAGTCAAGTGACTTGAACAAATACTTAAGATGCAATAATTTTAATAAATTTTTTATTTTAAGATTACTTATTTTGATATTAGTAGGATAAATTAATACCTCTCTGAGAGTAGAGATTGGCATATATGGTTTTTGTGGTACAAAGCAAATATCATTTGACGGTAAAATTATACTACCTTGTCCGTATGGCCATAAGCCAGCTATGCTACGAACTAATGTGCTTTTGCCAATGCCGCTAGCACCAGTTATTAAGATTTTGTCTTTTAAGTTTATTTGAAAATTTATTTTCTTAAACAGTATCTTTCCTGTCGGTGTAGATATAGATAAAGCCTTGCATACAAGCATCTTATTATCATTATACGTAATGATAATTTTACTATGTTTTTGATAAAATTTTGCTTGATCTAAATATTGTTCAAGCTGAGTTAGACGAATAGAGGTTGCTAGCCAAGAGCTAAGCATGGTAAATGATTTGACAATAACTGATAAAGAGCCTTGCACCTGTTTAAAAGCGTCAACTACTTGCATTAAGGTGCCGAGTGTAAATAGGCCAAAAAAGAACATTGGTGCAGCTGCGAGCAATGGCAAAATTGTATGTAGTTGGTAAAAAAGATTGCGCCATACGTCTAAATAACAGGTACGCAGAACTATAGCATAAAAATTAGTTTTGATATCATTAAAGCAGTCGGTTAAAGTATGAATCTCGCTATCTGCTCCTCGATACAAAGCGATTTCTTCATGTTTTGCACGTATTTTTATCAATGAGTAACGAAAATTAGCTTCAAATTTTTCTTGACTATAATCTAGCTGAACTAATGGCTTACCAATTAAGATGGTGATATACGTACCAAGAATAGAATAACACAAAGCAATCCACAATAGATATCCTGGAATCTCAATATTTATTCCCAAAATATTCTTTAAATGTATATTTCCAGATAGATTCCATAAAATTACTGAGAACGAAGCGAAGGTTATCACTTCTTTAAAAAAAACTAAAAATAACTCAAGCGAGCTAAAAGCAAAACTTTTCAAATCTTCACTAATTCTTTGTTCTGGATTGTCTGGATATTGAGTGAGATGAGCAGCGCAATAAAAGTTATTATTCACTAACCACCTATAGGACAGATATTCTGTGAGCCACTTCCGCCAGGTAAAACTCAAGATATTTTTAAAATAATAATTAATATTAAATAGAACAACCAGGGCTACAGTGATAGGAATAAAAAGTAGTGCTTGTTTAAAAAACTCTGGTTGATTAGCATTCTGTAAAGCGTTGTATAATTTATTATTCCATTTATTAATTTCAACAAATCCATATACAATCAACCCATTAGACACTATTATCACGAGTAGCATTGACCAGGCTTGAAGTTTTTGTTCTGATTTCCAAAACTGAGTAATGAACTGCCAGATTAGACCACATTCAATCAATGAACTTTTAGTTTTCATAAGTTATATTAGGAAGAGGCAACATTTGTATCGCCATACTTCTTTGTAATATAACTAGTTATGATGAATTTAAAATCATCAACTATGGTATTGCCTCTCAAGGTATGGGCTTTATAAGCATCAATAAACACTGGAGCTACTGGTAATTCACCACTGCCTGGCAAGCTAATGCCGATATTAGCGTGTTTGCTTTCACCAGGACCATTAATTACATTGCCAATTTTTAGTGAATGGGCTTTATGACGTACAATACTCGTTAATGCTACCATAAAAAGCCTATATATTTTTATTATTGATGCTACTATATAATGTATGTTAGAACAAGCTAATTCAGCTACTATTCCTTTGACTCTCATGCCTTTATTCCATCTATATAATATTTCTAATACCTCAATCATTTCCAATTTCCTCATAAATTAATTAAACCATATTTTAAGAAATAAATTACTCATCGTATCTTGTCGTAATCACTGTATTTTTACCTCAACGTAAGGTGATCAAAAAATGCTTTGCTCTCAACAGATGGTGGCAAGCATTAATTTATGGATGTAGTTCAGATTACAAAGAACTGAAATTGCATGATCAACTTGTAATTAAAGCAGATCGCAGTCAACATCATACTAAACGTTCTTTGGGTAGTTTATATGAAAATGTTGGTTCAGAGCGCATTATATTGTTGTGCTTCATGAAGATAAGCGCGCTCTTGGAAAAAGAACTTTTGTTCATGAAGTAGTAAAATATCTAAAAAATGCTAGTATTAATAGTATTTTTAAAAATACTAGGCAATAATCCTCCAAAACTATCAAAAATCTTTTATAAATCTAGCCATAATCTTTATCATGCTCCTTCCAGAGAGAGAGTTATTTACTCTTGTAATTGATAAATGACCTTTTCTGAATATATTGTCTACTAAACCTCTTTTTTTCACATACTCTTAACCATCCATGTTAAGAGGAAATTATTGAATCTATCTAACTCAAGTTTAAGAGATTTATTGCATGAATAATAAAAAATGTGATCGTTATAAAAAATTATATTTTTTACCTACTTATAAGGTATTTCTAAAAATAGAATAAGTTTTTTAAATGATATTAGATGAGCAAAACTAAAGCTGTTATATTTTTTAAGTTTGAAATTATCAGTTCTATCTTTAGCTAGAAGTAAGATTCAGTTTTGATAAGAAATACCATATTTTCCATGGTCGTTAAGCTTATGGAGCGTAGAGATTTACAACTCATCATGAGCTTTACTCCTGTAGATACAATTTTATTTTATTGATCTCCAAAGACTGATTGATATAACTTCCTTACGAGCAGAATGAGATTTTGTTTATCTGATTAAACAAAAAAAGGTAGTGAAGTATATGCATCAATAGTGCTTATATCATACTCAAGCTTATTTGAGACATTACAGCAGCTCCAATCGCAAGTGAATTTTCGTCAATATTAAAATGAGGAGAATGAAGAGGAGAGTTGATCTCTAATGTTGTATTGCCACTACCAAGTATAAAAAATGCTCCTAGAGAATGATGTAAATAATAAGCAAAATCTTCTCCCCAGGCTTCTGGATAACCAGTGGAAATAATATTTGATGATGGAAGTAAAGAGGAGGCTGCAGAGATCACAATCTGCTGCCCTTCCAGAGTGTTAATAATAGAAGGATAGCTTTCAGTAAAATCTATAGTGCTATTATAACCCAAAGCATGAGTATTCCGAACCATCATAGTCATCATTTTTTTAATGACCAAACGATCACTTTGATCAAAGCTACGAATAATCCCTCTTAAAGTAGCTTGATCTGGTATAATATTTTCAGCATCACCTGCATGAAAATTAGTAATACTAATCACGGCTGGATGCATAGGTGCGAGATGTCGTGATCTGATAGTGTTTATTTCATTGACTAATAAAGATGCACGAGAAACAGGATCTAAAGCAGTATGTGGACTAGAGGCATGTCCACCTTTACCATTTACAATAATAGTAAAAACATCACATCCTGCAGTCATAGCGCCTTCCAAACAGCGGATTATACCTACCTGAGTTTTTGGATCGTTATGTAACCCATAAATAGCTGATACACCTTCTAAACAACCATGTTCAATCATACTTTTAGCACCACCTGGCAAGACTTCTTCACTAGGTTGGAAAATAAATCTAATGTTAACCTTAAGAGAATTCTTGCGTTCTACAAGAATACGAGCTGTTGTTAATGCAATGGCCATATGAGAATCATGTCCACACATGTGAGCAACGCCAGAGTGGGCAGATTTATAATTATGATTGCTTAATTCTTGAATAGGCAATGCATCCATGTCAGCACGATAAGCAATAGTTCTATAATGCCCTAAATTTAAGTGTGCAATAAAACCAGTTTCCCATAATGTAGTAATGGTATATCCCAAATCCTCTAGAATTTTCTTACAATAGGCAGATGTTTTAAATTCTTTAAGTGCTAATTCTGGGTATTGATGTAAAAATTGCCGATGTTTAATAGACCATGGCAAGAGTTGTTGTGCTAAAGAAAGGACGTTCATCATGATATTTTTGTTTGATTTTGAACTAAATAGTAAAATTTTTTCATGATGGTTTTGGTTATAGAACCAATCTGATATTTTTTATTATCGATAGAAGATACGGGTAATATTTCACACGCTGTACCAGTAAGGAATACCTCTTGGGCCTTATGAAGCTCTTCAGGAAAAATATGGCGTTCGATTACGGGAATATCTTCTATTTTGCTTAACTTCATCACTGTTTGACGTGTAATACCATCTAAAAAACAATCAGCAAGAGGAGTATGTAATTTTCCATCTATAATAATGAAGAGATTAGAAGAACTTGCTTCTGCTAAATAACCTCTGTAATCAAGCATCAGTGCATCAGCAAATCCAGCTGCTCTTGCTTCGTGTGCTGCAAGCGTTGCAATCACATACAATCCAGATGCTTTTGCGGCTATAGGAGCAGATTCAGGTGATGGACGTTTCCAACGAGAGATAGTTAAAGTAATAGGTTGTCTATTAAGAAATTCTTCTAATGATAGAAGTGAAGAGGGCACATACCATGCTGCGATAGCTGTTTCAATCTTAATATCAGGAGCGCATATCTTTACAGTATTACCACCTCTCCATACTAATGGTCTGATATAACCATCCATTAATCCTTGTACTTCTACTACTTGTTTACAAGCATGCATCATGTTCTCTTTAGTAAAAGGTATCTTCATATCCATTAAAACACAAGAAACAAACAGGCGTTCAATATGCTCTTCTAATTGATAAATTTGACCATTATATACGCGTATACCTTCAAATACAGCGCTTCCATAATGTAGTCCATGCGTTAAAAAAGGAATGTTTACTCGTGATCCCGGTAATAATGTTCCATTCATCCAAATCAATTCTTGTTTTTTCATAACAACAACAATCACTTCATTTAAATTTCCTGACCAGTATTTTAAAGATGGCTAACTACTCATATTCTTGTAACGCCTTACTAAATAAGTATTTACACAAAAATATTGCTATTCAGTAGTTTGTTTGTGCTGTGCTTTCAATAACAAATTAAAAGACTCTAAAACCTAGAACGTATTTGGTTGCGGGGGCCGGATTTGAACCGACGACCTTCAGGTTATGAGCCTGACGAGCTACCAGACTGCTCCACCCCGCGTCAATTAGAGTTGTTTATATCTTGGTTAATTTAAAAAAGCAAGTATTATTACGCGATAAAGTTATTAGTATTGCGGATAAAGATCTTACACATTTAGTAAAAGCTAGATTGCTCTAAGTGAGTTAAAATTGTACGGATTAATTCTTGAACACCACGGCTAGTTACTGCAGAAATAATAGACACATCTTTACCGGCATGTTTAGTCAATTTTTTTTGTTTTTCAATAAGTTCAGCGTTAGAAACAATATCCACTTTATTAAGTACTAATATTTCAGGTTTAGTTAGTAGTATTTGACTATAATCTCTTAATTCTTGGCGAATGATGTCATAAGTATGATTTATATCATCATTATAAATATCAATTAGATGAACAAGTATAGAGCAGCGCTCTACATGTTTTAAAAACTTAGTGCCAAGACCTATGCCATGGCTTGCACCTTCAATTAAGCCAGGAATATCTGCGACCACAAATTCCTTGTCATCAAGTCTGACAACACCTAATTGAGGTTTTAAAGTGGTAAAGGGATAATCAGCAATTTTAGGTTTTGCTGCAGAAATAACAGATAAAAAAGTAGATTTGCCAGCATTTGGTAGTCCTATGATTCCAACATCAGAAATAAGCTTGAGTTTAAGCCAGATCGTGAGTTCTTCACCTTTTTCACCAGGAATGGCAAATTTTGGCGCTTGGTTAACTGAGCTTTTAAAGTGAGCATTTCCAATTCCACCTCTACCACCTTTTGCGATCTCAATGACTTCTTCCTCAACAAGTAAGTCGGCAATAAATGTTTTGCTATCATCAGCAAAAATTTGAGTACCAACTGGCACTTGTAAAATCATATTTTTAGCAGCAGATCCAGAACAATTCTTGCCTCTACCTGATTTACCAGATTCAGCTTTAAAGTGTTGTTGATAACGAAAATCTACAAGGGTATTGAGATTAGAAATTGCTTTGATAAGTATCGATCCACCGTAACCGCCATCACCACCATCTGGACCTCCCATAGGAATGAACTTTTCACGACGGAAGCTCACACTGCCACCCCCACCATCTCCAGCTTTAAGACTGATTTTTACTTCATCTAAAAATTGCATTTAAATCTAAATCGCGTTATCAGGAAAGATTATTCTATAACGTTAACAAAGACCCTGTGAGCTGAGTGACTAAAATTAACAATACCAGCTATCAGTGCGAATAATGTATGATCTTTGCCCATACCAACTCCTTTACCAGCATGATATTTGGTGCCACGTTGACGGATTAAAATGTTACCTGCTATAACTTTTTGGCCGCCACTTTTTTTTAAACCAAGTCTACGACCAGCTGAATCTCTACCATTACCTGTGCTACCACCAGCTTTCTTCGTTGCCATTATTTACCTCAAATTATGCTATCTTAATATCTTTAATTAATACGTATGTGCTATATTGACGATGGCCGTTCTTACGACGATAATTATGACGCCTTTTTTTCTTAAATATAATCACCTTTGCATCACGAGATTGCCTAATGATTTCAGCAATGACTTTTACATTTTTAACATAAGGTGCGCCAACTAAAGTGTCTTTTTCACCTTGTTTCACTAGTAACACATCCTCAAAAACCACCTCACTGCCAAGTGCACCTTCGAGTTTTTCAACTTTTAATATGAAATTTGGAGAAACTGTATGTTGCTTTCCACCTGAATCTATAACTGCGTACATTGACATTGCTTGTCTCTTTTTACTATAAGATTATTTTAAGTTTATCTTTTTACTAATTTTATCCGCACTTGTCAACGACATTAAGAAGAACATATAATATTTTGCGGAATTGTCCATTAACTGCAGATAAAAATAATTTCAATTTTAAAAAATCGCATCTCTCGTTCTGTACAAATTATTCATCTATACCAAAAATAACTAAAGCCAAAATTCAGTAAATTCTTGAGGATTTAATGGCTCTATAATAGGCTTAAATTTATTATTGCATTATTATTAAAATAGATTATACTTTTGAAAGGTAATATAAAAATTTAGAACAAAAGTATTAAATATATGGCAAAAAACCAACCTGGTAAAAAAGATAAAAGTATTTTTGAGAAATCAGTAAAACCATTTTATCATAGCTCAGAAAAATGTTTCCTTTATTATTCTTCCAGCCCAGTATTATCTTCAAAATCAAATTTTTCCGTATTAACCCCTGAAAAAATAAAAAGCAAATTTGGATTGGAATTTTTATGTAATGATCTTTTAAAATCTGTGAGAGAAGCAGAGAATTATCGTCTTGAAAAAAGTATCCTTACACCCATGCCAAATAGTTTAATAGGAAAAATAGATTCTTACGGGATAGAAACAAACACTATGGATTTATTTGTTCTACATAAAATCTCTTCAAAAATAGGTTTTACGATATCCACTTACTCTGCTCTGAAAAAAGGAATGGTTATTACGGAGTATGTAGGAGAAAGAAAAGATTCAAATATTAAGAATGCTGACACAACGTACCTTCTTTTGAACGACGATGGTACAAATATTGATGGAAAAGATTATGGCAATGTAGCTAGATTTTTTCATCACTGCCCTTCTGAACATGATGACAAACAAGTTATGACTGCCAATCTAGCCATTGTACCATGGAAAGTTTCAGAAACAGTAACAAAGATATTTTTTATAACTAATAGAGACATCAAAGCATTTGAACCGCTTTGTTGGGATTATGGTGATAAGTTTGGCTTTGAGCATGATATAGAATTACTAAATGCTGAAACTTATTTCCCTTTACCAATAATTAAGTTTGAAGATGATCTTTAGGCATTACACTAATCATTATTAAGATGTTGCTTTGACCGGCTTTTGTTTAATGCCATGCTTTTTCATAAAGGCTAAAATATCTTTGAGTTTAGCAGTTGCTGCCTTTTTGCCTAATTGATACATTTCTTCTTTATGATTATCGTCAAACATTCCATATTTAGCAAGATCAGGGTGAATATCGATATCAGCTGTCTTCGATTGGATTCTAGCAAGTTCATAATATGATATGCACAATGCTTTATAAGTTATTGCCAGGGCGCTATTTGGTAAGCTCTCATCTGGTGGCGAGCTGATATCAATAGCAATCACCATTTTTGGTTTATATTTCCTAGCAACTGAAACTGGTACAGGATCAGATACTCCGCCATCAATTAATGTGTGATCATACAGTTTTATAGGGGCAAATGTCATTGGTATGGCTGAAGATGCATAAACAGCAGGGGCAATTGGGCCGGCTTTCAATAAATAAGTTTTATTGTTATTAAGACTAGTGGCAACAGCAATAAAAGGAATTTGTAAATCTTCGATATTTTTGCTGCGCAGATTATCATAAATAAATTTTTGTAAGTAATAACCTTTGCCAATACTTTTAAATGGAGCTGGGAAAGTTAAATCAACTAAGTCCCATTTAGTTAGTGAAATAATCTTTTTATGTATAGCTTTATAATCAGGATTGTCCGCATACATTGCACCAATCAAACTGCCAGCGCTAGTACCAACAACTAAGTCTATAGGAATCGCATTACGAGCCAAAACTTCAATTGCTCCAAGTTGTGCTATGGCTTTAGCACCACCGCCCCCTAAAACTAGGGCAACTTCTATATTTTCAATTTTTGGAGCTGGGGGTTGTTTGGCTGGGACCTGCACTTCAAAACGATGAACGCAGCTTGAGAGCAGCGTAATATAAGCAACAATAACAATAAAGCTCTTAATATTCATCTATTTCTTTTTTTCGCCAAAAGGATCATCTTGATCTGAAACAAATTTACCAGAAAAAGCATAATCACTTGTGGCCATTTCTGACAAAATAATGTGTACAGCTTTTGCCGGGCGATCTAATGAAGAACAAACTGCATCAGTTACTGCTGCAACTAATTTACGCTTCCTTTCTTGGTCATGACCTTTTATGAGATGCATTTGAATAATTGGCATAATATTCTCCTTAAATTAAATTTTTACGGTCTCAACGCGAATGCAGCATTTTCTTGATGTTCGTATGAAACAAAGGTCTAAAAAACATTGCAATATATTTACCTATTTCTTTTTCTCACTTAAAGACTCATCTTGATCTGAGATTAGTTTACCAGCAATAGCATAATTACTAGGATCCATCTCTAACAAGATAATTTGTACAGCTTTTGGTGGCAAATCTAACGCGGAACAAACTGCATCCGTCACTGCTGCAATTAATTTACGTTTCTTTTCCTGATCGCGACCTTTTAAGAGATGTATTTGAATAATTGGCATAATATTCTCCTTAAATTAAGTTTTTACGTGGTTTTAGGAAATAAACTCCAATAACACCAATTATTAAACCTATTGGTATTACACTCAAGCTAATAGTATAAGACGAGGCTGGGTAAATAACAACATTATCAATCATTTGCTCTTCCCAGCATAAATGCATTATTTTCCCGATGCTTATATGAAACAAGGATCAGAAAAACATTATAATCATATTAGTCAGTGCCGTTACTAAGCTTTGATGAGCAGGGCTAACATTCTTACTATTCATATAAATAACCAGGATCTGATATGCACAGCAGATACCAATAACAATAAATAATATTGTGGTAATAATCCGGTCAGGTCTAGTCCACGGCAATATAGAAAATATCAAGGTCATGATAATTCCGCATAAAATCACTACCTGGTAAGAAATCTTATATTTCTCAGCAATCGTTGGTAGCAAAGGTGAACCAATACACATGCCAATAAATATTAAAGTAGGCAATGAAGTTGCCAGATCTCTACTATAACCATAAACTGTTTCCAAGAAGGGCACTGCCCAAACATCGGCAAATCCTTCTAATGGCCCAACCATAAAGCCAGAGAATAATGCTAAAGCAATAACTCGCTTATTGCTAAATACTATTTTTAGATCACCAATAACATCAGCTTTAGATACTGATCGCACTTGTTTTGACTTGAAAATATAAACCAACACAGAAATAACCAAACCAACAATAATAAAAATGGTGATGATATTTTGCCAGCCAAATTCATTACTTAATTTACTTACAGGAGCGCTGCCATAAATCGCACCTAATAGACCAATTGTAACAGCGCTACCTAACATTCTGGGAAATAAATGCTCAGGAAAAAAATCACTCGTGGCTTTAAAAATTGATAATATTGCACCTGATGAGCCAGCACCAACAAGAAAACGACCAATTATCACATAATTCCAATTATCAGAATATATCAATGGCACAAGGCCAATAACACTTATCGCAAAAGCCACAGCAATAATAGTACTGATTTTGTAGCGATCAAGCATTATTCCAAAAGGTAAATGCATGAGCGTATAGCCAAGATAATAAGCAGCTGAAAAATAGCCATAACTTTCAGCATTAATCGAGAATTTTTGCATAATTCCACTCATCATAACACTTGGCGATACTCGTAGAATATATTGGAATAAATAAAAAAAACTAACTAATCCCTAGATAAACCAGGCATATGTGTCTATTGATGATTGTGGTTCAGTCTTAACAGCGACGTTCTTGCTCATAAAAAGATTTTTTAATAAATTGCTTAAAAATTTTTAAATAGTTGGGGCGAGCACAGTATTTTTTAGCAGCTTAACTGCAAAAAAAAGAGGTAAAGAGAGTACAAATGTTTTGCTATAAACATTCATAGTAGCTATCGTAACAGTAGAAATTAAAACGTCAAGGAGTTTTATATGCCAGTGCTAAATATAGTTTACGCTCCAAATGAGATTTTTCGTCAGTGCGCGCAGCCAATCGCTCAGGTAACGAAGGAAATCCAACAAATTGCTGATGATATGTTAGTGACCTTGGAATTTGAAAAAGCTGTAGGGCTTGGAGCCAATATGGTAGGAATTCTAAAAAGAATCGTGGTTATTAGCATAAAAGAGCATAACACCAGCAAAGCAATTTGCATGATCAACCCCGAAATCACTTGGAAAGCAAGTGAAACACAGGTTTTTGAGGAGGCTTCTTTGTCATATCCAGGAATTTCTGCAAAAGTTACTAGACCAAATGCTGTAAAAGTGAAATATTTGGACTATGATGGTAAAGAGCAAGAGCTTGTAGCTAAAGGATTTTTAGCTACAATAGTTCAACACGAGATAGATTACTTAGATGGCATAGTATTTGTAGATTATCTTTCTAAAATGAAGCGTGAAATTTTACTAAAAAAAATGAAGAAATATTTAAGGACTAATCTACCACATGTACATGGTGTACACTGTCATCACTAAAACTATGTTTGTGATCACTATGAATTAGCTTGTAAGTTAAATAGTTTGTATGTCGAAAATTTTTAATAGAAGTGTAGGTTATTTTGATGACATATCTCTTGACTAGTCTTGGAATAGTTTTGCAGACAATGATCAAATTAAGCAGCCTTCAGCTGCTTAATTTCGTTTAGATATTCTCATTAGATAATATCGCTTCTTAGTTGTTGCTACTTACGTTACGCTTCCAGATTATATAATTAATATTGTTGTCCTCCTGAAGCTTGGCGAGTGCTATTTTTGAAACAGCACACTGTATTATTAAAATCTGCTAATTCTTCGGTTCTTAGCTCTGTGTTTTTTAATCGGTTATCTACAGGATATTGGTAAAATAAAGTAAGCTTAGGACTATAAAAATTTAATATGTTAGTTACTTCGTATTCATCATTCTGTTTTTGTTTATCTTCTGGTAGGGCGCTATATGTACGCTCTTAAAGCATGTTTGCGATATGATACAAAGGTTTTAAGACTTTTCCGTATAAATTCTTTAGATAAGATGGACTTTGTACATTAAGGCCCATTATTATTATATTGGATTTGGAGTATCTACTCATAAAGGTAACTACGAATGGTTTTATATCCATAATTGCCAATTTTGCTTTAATATCAGTAAGAACATCAAACGTAAATGCTGCCTGGTACAAAGTTATATGGCGATTTTGCTCTAATAGTGATAAATCCTTAATTATATTGGCAGAATCAGAAGCTTTTAATGATAGCTCTTTTACGCATTTTGTATCAGGCAAAACTACAATACCATATTCTTCTATATCAATAGATGCTTCAGAAATTGTGGCAAGGAAGTTCGAACCTGTAGGCGACATAACCTGCCGTGCAATGTTTGGTGGCTATGCTGTATACAAAGACGGCATAATCTTTACAATAATTGATGATAATAAGTTTTACCTTAAAGCTTCAAATAAGGTTGCCAAGATTTTTAGTGATGCAGGCTCTGAGCAATTTTTATATCACAGCAAAAAAGGCGCAGTTAAAATGCGTTACTAGAAAGTTCTGTCTGAGGTCTTAGAGGATGAAAACCTGTTGATCAATTGGACAAACTTAGCCATAAAATCTGCTAAAAAGATTCATAAAAAGTAGTAGAAATTTTGTAGAAACTGCTACATAGCAATTTTTTTCTTATCTGATTTTTGCTCCGGAGTGTAGAAATACGTAAAAAAATAAGTGATTGGATGAAAATGATGAAATGCTAAAAGCCTTACTGATCTTGGTGGAGCCAGGCGGAATCGAACCGCCAACCTTTTGAATGCCATCCAAACGCTCTACCAATTGAGCTATGACCCCCACAAAAAATTTACAAGAAGCTTACAAGAAACAAATTTATTATAACTTACCAGTCTTGGCAAGATTAAAATTGCGGTTTGAATTTAATTAATAATATCTGGAATTACGACTCCAATAGATGAGGGCACAGCCCATTTATTGGAATGAATAGATCCGGCCATAGTAAGAGGGCGCCAGCATATTATATGGCGCAGAATCCTGCTTAACTACCATTTGATAAATATGGCCAAGTGTATCACCAAATAACATTACAGATGATTGCTGCTAATCTAAAATAATATTTTTTAGCTAAAAACCACTAATTCTTAAAGTAGCTATGCTTAAATTAACTATTGTAACTTCGTATTGGAATGTGCTATTAGTCCAGCCAATGAGTCCAGCAGTAAAATTACCAAAAAATGCATGTAATACAAAAGCCATGACTCCAGTAAAGCCAGAAAACAAGTAAATCGTTGTAGCTTGTAGCTTTGGTGATTTACTTAAGATATCTTCTATTTTCAACCATATTGGTGTAAAAATATTTTGATGAGTTTTCCAGTGGCGATCTTTTTTTATTTCGCTAGGTAGTTGATTAGACTTCAAATATTTTCTGGTGAGTGGCATAATTTATCGAGAACTTCTTTACTAACAATGTTCTGAATAAGATAATCATTCCCTAATATTAGGATAAATTTTTGTTCAAACTAGAAGGTTTCTATTTAGCAATCTTACTAAAAGAGATTTAATCAAAGTTGCTTTACAAGTGAGATAGATACTTATATTCCTAAGTATTCTAAAAATAAAAAAGACCATGTGTTGAATTAGACAAGATTAAAGTGTCTATAATAATAAAACTTGATGATTACAAGCTTAATAAGGATAATAGCCATGAATAGACTTGATTTTATTGTAGTTGATGTCATTATTGTGGGTGCTGGAGCAGCAGGACTTATGGCTGCAGTACAAGCAGGAAAAAGAGGGAAAACCGTACTTCTGATTGAAGTTACGGCTAAAATTGGTGAAAAAATAAGAATTTCTGGTGGTGGTAGATGTAATTTTACCAATTTGACCACCAGTCCTAAAAACTATCTCTCTAGTAATTCAAGCTTTGTTATTTCAGCTTTAGCTAGATATACTCAACATGATTTCATAAACTTAGTCGAAAGCTATCGTATCTCTTATCATGAAAAGACTTCGGGACAGTTATTTTGTAATGGCTCTTCGCAGCAAATTATTAGTATGCTAGTTAGCGAGTGTCAAAAACATAATGTAAAAATTATATTAAATTGCGCTATTAGTAAAATTACTAAAACTAACAATTTTCAAATAAAAACTAGCCAAGGTGAATTTACTGCTCATTCTCTAGTAATTGCTACTGGCGGATTATCTATTCCTCAACTTGGTGCTAGTGACTTTGGTTATCGCATTGCACAGCAATTTGGTTTAAATATCATACCTACTAGACCAGCGTTAACACCACTACTTGCTGCAAAAGAGTTTGTAAATTTTTGCAAAGAATTAAGTGGCATATCTATACCAGCAGTAGTTAATTATGAAAGCATTGCCTTTAGAGAGAGCATACTCTTTACTCATCGAGGATTAAGCGGACCCGCAATATTACAAATATCATCTTATATAAAATCCCATATAAAACAGGATATTATAATAAATTTATTATCTGATATATCAATAAAAAAAGAATTAGAAAAAGTAAAAAATAATAAAAAATTTGTAATAAATTTTTTAAAAGACTATTTACCTAGCAGGTTAGTTGAAAAACTTATACTACAAGAGTTTTTTGCAAAGAGATTGGTAGATTGTAGTAAACAAGAACTCAAGAGTATCGTACAATTAGTGCATTATTTTACCGTAAAGCTACAAGGTAACGAAGGTTATAAAAAAGCTGAAGTAACAGCAGGAGGGGTGGATACTAAGGAGTTATCTTCCAAAACTATGGCTAGTTATAAAGTACCAAATTTATATTTTATTGGTGAAGTAGTTGATGTTACTGGTTGGTTAGGTGGCTATAACTTTCAATGGGCCTGGTCTTCCGGATATAGTGCGGGGATGAATGTTTAAAGAAAATTCACTTCCTGCTCTCCAGCAAGGCGCGCTTCCGCACCAGCCACCTCTAACTGACAGTAATCCTTGTAATGTTGACTAGAAGTACATATTTCCTTAGATTCTGCCCATTTAAGATTAAGATGAACATGCTGTAGTAGATCTGGATGATGACCTGTAAGACTAATAGCTACAACTGGTGC
>CAMDPW010000013.1 GCA_945905715.1 Rickettsia typhi | reverse complement strand
ATAACTTCGCTACTATTCTCTGCTTCATACCTGATTTTATCTGATCTATTACTCTCAATCTAAGATCGTTACTATATGCTTTTGTGGTCATGTGTTTTTGATTTTACTAATAACACATCGTAACATCTGATTTAAGTTAGTTTAATATAGTAGTTAGAGATTGCGAAAGAAAGATTGATGGCAATGAATTTTTGTAGAAGAAGTATAGAGCTGAGTTATTCAAGGCTAAATCAGTGATTCAAAGAAAAGCACGAGATAAAAATAAGTTCTAGAGCTTGCATTAAGCTGAAGTTGACTGTATTAGCAAAGATAAGGTACATAAGTAGGTATGAGTTTAAAGTCAAAACATCGCTTACTCTTACCTAATAAGAAAAAGAAATAATTACAAAGTAGCAAAACTATATAAAATAATCCATATTATGATGGTCATATTTTAAAAGCAGCTTCTGCTATGTCAGAGATAACCACTTGATTCAAGCCAAATAGAGGCTTTATAGATCTTGGTTACAGAAATCATGAAATAGAAGATGTAGAAACATTTATCTCAAGACAAAAGAAGGAGAATGACGCCTGCAATAAGGAAGCAACTTAAACGTGGACAAGCTATTAAGCCTCATATTAGTTACATGAAGATAGAAGGAAATCTAGGATGCTGGAGATCAGATCAATGAGGTATTGGTAGTAAGCTGATTACAATCTAAGATCAATCTTCAACCATCTGAAAATTATTTTTGTGCAAATTTTATGCCTACTAACATTACAAAAATTTACTAAACCAATTTTGCCAAATAAAAATCAAGTTCAAATTTTTTGTTATGCTCATTCAAAATTAGTTCTTCACTACGGAGTAATTACGATATTAGAAAATATTATATGATTCAAAGAAAATAAGACTATTGAAAATAATTAAAATACTTCAACTCTTGAAAGCTGTATGATTGGATTGCTATGCAATTTACTTAACGCCGTCTCGATCTATGACATAACGACCTAATTTAGAGTTATAATATATTAACAACTCTGCACAACCAACTCATAAAACTTGACCGCTTTTATTTCTCGATGTAGCCTGTGCTGAGGAAGGTGCAGGATTTATATCAGAAAAATTAAATGACTTTGTCTGTCTTAATGCTGTAGAAGCTCTGTTGACCGCATTCTCAATGGCTTGATAAATAGCTTCTCTGGCACTAACTGCTTTTGGTAACTCTTGTTCTTTGAGTGCATCAATAATGATACTCTTAAATGCTTTTTGTTGCTCAGGACCTCTTAAGTCTTGATATGATACCATCAGCTCATGAGCATTAGTTAAAGCTCTGACCAACTGTGTCTTCAAAAAACTTGCAATATCAGTAATGTACACATAGGCACCCTTTTCTTCCTGTTGTATGGTGTCATGAATAGCTTTTGTAATTGGTGGCGCCTTAGTAGTTTGTAGTCCTGACCTGCTAATACTAGAAAATTTGGATGCCATGGATACTGGCGCTAGCGTTCCAAGACCTTCATTCACCAATTCTTCAGCTAACTCAGTAACTGTAAGCTTTCTAAAAGAAATTCCAGCTTGAGCCTGAGGTTTTGATAGCACTATACCAGTTAACAATCCTATTGACTCTGCAATGACATTTGCAACTTGTGCACGAAATACTTTGTGATCTTTATTAAGAACTAACTGTTCAACTTGGACAATTGGCCTCCCGCCATCGTCTGATAAAACTACATTTTTCTTCACATTGTCTGTAAGCTCTGTGACTAGTGGTAGTCGTTGTGCAGCAATGAATTTTTCTGCTTCTACAGTGCGTTGAAGGTTTAATTTAGCAAATTCATCAAGTAGTATGGAGTTAATTAAATTAAAACCCATGCTTCTATGCACATTCCCAATACTAAACTCTCCATTCGCAGAGTTAAAAATTTCTGGGTGTGTTTCTATTAATGTTTTATATTGGTGCATTATAACGTTCGGTATAGTCGTAGGAACGGTGACTACATCACCTTGATCTGTAAGTACAACTTTAAAACCGTGTCGATCAGCCTCTGCAAGAAACAGCCCTTTAAGAATATCATCTCTTCTTAGAAAAGAGTTTACTTCTAATTTTGCGTTTTCAGCGCTATAGTCAGCTACCCCTGCAACTAATTTATACAAAGCATCATCGCTGAGACTTGGTACTAGTACACCCAAATACTTACTATACTGCTCTCGTTTCACATTAGAGAATAACTGCCCAAACCTCTTGAAATCAGATGGTATCATCACGCCATTCATTGCCTTAAAGGTCAACCTTCCAAGCTCATATCTTTCATTCTCATCAAACTCTTTCATGTTTACTCTCCAATTTAGTTCTACAGTTCCTTAAACACATGCTATCACTGAGATATTAATAAAAAGTTAATATCTTTAAAGTTAACAAATAGATTCTTTTTTATTTGCTTTTAATCTGAAAAAACGTGATTACCAAAAGTGCTGACTATATCTACTAGATAATACTTCTTGTGCAAACATCGTGTCACCAATGATAACTTTGCCTTTGATATAGAGCTTTGAGTATTTTATCAACAACTTAATCTCACTCTCGCAAAAAGCGGATTTAGTTTTAGATTAGTACTCTGTTTATCTCTGGAGTAAATACACTAACTAAATATAAAAGCCCTTCCTTGTTCGCACTGCTGTACCTGATAGATTTGCCATCTAAGCAGTATTAAAGTAAATTCTGTATCAGTTCCTTTAGTGGTTATTTGACCAAGTGTTGCCTTTAACTCCTAAAATTGATCTTGCACATCGTATCAACAATAGTTGAATGGCTTAGTATTGTTCCTTCTAACCTAAGTTAGCGTCTATTAGTTTTTAAGGCACTTACCAAAAAGATGGACCTTGGTAATACCGTTACAGTCCGCCATGTAGCTAGCTAGCGCTAGACTGAGTATAGACTTTAGTTGATGTATTTTGCCATGATTATTACAATCGTCTTGGATTGCACTATATTTTTTGGTTTTTTATTAAACTTTCAATACAGCGCAACTTCAAGATTATTAAATCTTTTGTTGCTCTTTGCTTATAGCAAGAATTTAATGGCCATGTCTATTTGAGTAGAGAAATCTCATTGACAAAAATTGATAATTATATATCATTGAAAGTATTGTGTAGTTAAGTTGTGTGTTGGTTGTTACTAGATTTCACTAGCTATTCAAGATAATGATTCAAATATGACTTTTTGGCTTACTGAATAAAGTTTGTGAATTAAATCGTAAAAAAATGGTGAGACTTCATGAAAAAATTAATTTTTGTTCCTATAATACTACTGTCTATTTATTGTATTGCATGGTTTGGAGTAGCAAGTTTTATTGAGCATAAAGTTGATAGCGTTCTTGGCACTCTAAAAAATGATAAGGTGCAGATACTAGGTGGCCATACAGTAAAAGTGAGCGGATTTCCTTTCGATTTTTCTCTAAAATTAAGCAAGCCACGTTTTCACTTTATCGATAATAACAAAACTTCCTTGGCAACGTACGATGTGATTTTTAATGGAGATTTTAAACTGTCAATTAGTTGGTTATTAAAGTCTATAGATCTTGTTTCTAATGGAGGTATATCGATTATAGGTATAGTTGATGGTTATAAATTTAACATCAATGCTAATGCAGAGAAAGATACTGAGTACAAAATAGTGCTACATGATACTCCATTATGGGGTAAAGGCTTACAAATCATGCTATCTCTTGGTGATCATCCAGAAAATGCTCTAAAACTGATCAAAAAAATTCTAATCAAAAGTACTAAATGTCATATAAATTCTATTGATAGTAATCAGTTAATATTTGCAGCTGATACATTAAAATTAGATTTAGGTATTGATTTTCATGATAAAAATCCATCAAAGTTTTCGATTAAGCAAACTATTGGTAATGCACAGTTTACTAGTGCCTCTATGGTATTATGGCGGCACTTAAGGAACGCTTCGATTTTTAAAGAAATGCTCGAAGGTATTAATCCAGAAGTAAGTAAGTATTTTGCCACTTTTACCTTACCGCAACTTGGTAAAATGAATTACTTTGTAGATTTAGATTATCAAGCAAAGAAAGATTCTGCTAGTTTTGATTTAAAAATTAATAAGCTACACTTACAAGACAGCGTCATGGAGGTTAAGTTAGATGGTTACATCTCTACTGATCTTAGTAATTTAGAATTAGATTTAAAAAATGATAGTAAGTTTAGTAATAATTGGTATCAATTGATGACGCAATACGTACAAACACTTCACACTAGTAACGAGTTCAATTCTCGTAAAGCCTTAACAAAATTATCTATTTTTGGAGTAATTATTGAGAAATTGAAATCCACTTTTGTAGGGAATAATGTAAAAGTATATGTGGCATACATTCCAAAACTACAAGAATTTGGTTGGATAAGTAATCAAGTAAAATTAAGTACTAAATCGAATAATGATAAATCTGAATTTGATGTAACAATTCAAAATTTAACCTTCAAAATAGATCCATACTCAATTACTATGCATGGCAATACAAGTCAAAGAAAAGATAAGCAATCCTTTGATATCAAATTGGCATTGAATGGCTATGGATTAATTATAAATGATGTTTTTACGTATGCACAAAGAATTAGCAATGCTATTGGTCGTAAGCTTTTTATAGGTAGTGCTGCGCTTGATTTATCACAACATTCACGTTTTGAAATCCAATCATTTATTAAGCAAATATCAGACGAACCTAATGCTAACTCTATTAATTTAAATTTAACTACTCATAAATCTTATAACGATGCGTACCCTAAAGTTGGTGGATACAATTCTCAAGCGTTTGGTTTGTTGTGGAATAAACTCATCGCAACAGTTGTGCTCAATGAAACGATAGATAAAATAAATAAAGTTCAGAAAATTTTACCGACAGAGTTACAGGATAAATTAGGTAATCAAATTGAGAAAAAATTATCTCCTCTTAGAGACCTGCTATCGCAATTAAATTAATGTTCGGGCTAGTTGAGCGTATGCAAAGTATAGATCAGATTGAAGTAGATAAATTTTCAGATTTAGCAGACCAGTGGTGGGATGATGATGGTGCGTTTAAACAATTACACCTTTTAAATCCTCTTAGAATTAAATACATCAAAGATAAAGTTCTTGCTCATTTTATAATAAATAGAACTAGTAAACCATTTTCTAATCTTAAGTTCTTAGATATAGGTTGTGGTGGTGGTATTTTGGCAGAGCCGCTCGCTAGACTTGGGGGTGTAATAACTGGTATTGACGCTAGTAATAAAGCAATTGAAATTGCTAAGCTTCATGCGAAATCACAAGGTTTAAAAATTAATTATATTAATATTTCTGCAGAAGCGCTTACTGAAAAAAAACAGGAATTCGATGTGGTGTTATGTATGGAAATCATAGAGCATGTTGCTGACGTGAGTAGTTTTTTAGCTTCTATCTCTGTTTTAGTCAAGCCTGGAGGATTAATTTTCATAGCCACAATAAATCGTACAATTAAAAGTTACATAACGGCAATAGTTGGCGCTGAGTATATTTTGCGTTGGTTACCGATAGGAACTCATAATTGGAATAAATTTCTAAAACCCTCTGAAATTGCGCAGATTTTATTTTTGAATGACATCGCTATGATCGAAGTACAGGGTTTTTGTTACAATCTACTTTCTAGTAGTCGATGGAGACTATCCTCTGATCTAGATGTAAACTACATTATATCTGCAGCAAGGAGTAAATAGAAGATACTGTATATTTTGATATTACTGTTAGTAAAAATAAAACAGTTGAATATCCTACTATATAGCTTTTGTTAAAACCTCTGTGTTAAATATTTTATTACAAATGCCAGATTATTATCTGTAATATAAGTATTTTTGTTTTTAATACTACCTTTGCACAGCATTGTATCTTGTTACAAAGACTCAGATTTGACTAATACTCTAAATTTAAGCTTTAGAGTTTATGCAATGTAGCACAACTCCAATCCTAAATTATATGTCTCTTGCTTCTTCTGAGTGCTGATACAGCTACCAGCTTCTCTCTAAAGATCTTCTGCCAGTTTTACTTAATATAATCAGATGTCTATTATACTTTTATCTCCGATGTGAGTAGTTTTTTTAGTATATTTCTCATAAAACTACTTAGTCTTCTATCAAATTAAAAATCACTGTAATAATTTATAAAAAAACTCTAGCATTGAGCATTAGTTTATGATGATATCTTTATTTATGCTTCTCTTGGTCAATCTGATTACAATATGACATGGACACCAAACATGCTTCAATGTCTATTTGTTGATACTAAATTTAGTCGCAGCAGCAGGTTAGTGTGAAGTTTACTTATCACATCACTTCGCTTCACATATTAATATTCAACTATAGGCAAAAGACATAAGATCCTCTGCAAATATTACCAACTGAAAATTTTGTGCAGTATAAAGCTATACCTGGTATTATTTTTTGTTTCAACTCGATCAATAATTACATTCTTTCTCAACGGTTGACCAATCTCAAAGCTACAATTGATATCTTTAGCAAAGGTTAGTCTAACTCCAGCGCCAACTGAGGACAAACTTGAGATGTTTGTTAATGCTTGTGACTTTGGAAAACTAGTGAAATCGTAGAAACCATATGGCTGTACACTGCTCAAGAAGGCGCTTTCTACATTTTGCATAAATCTTACTTCAGCAGTAACGCCGATACCTTTATTAGCGCTAACTAAAGCACTCTTATAGCCTCTGGCATTGAATAAACCACCAACAACAAATTTATCATCAAGAGGTAGCTCGTCAGCACTATATTGACCATTAGCTCCAAAGAAAAAGCTCATTGGACCAATTAATGGCTGTTCACGCCAGAAATTACCGTTAACCAAGGTAAAGCTTGGGTTGTATTTTTTCAATGTTGGGTCGTACATTGTTACTTCACTAGCGCCGCTAATACCCTTGTAAATCATTGGTGTAAAACTACTAAAGCCGTCTAAAGCATCGCTGTGTTGAATCTCTGTGCCCACAAATGCTGATAAGACATGATATTTTGACTGCTTTGCTGCACCGTTATACACTTCTTGCGTATTATGTTTGAGTCCGCTTTCTAACTTTAAGCTAGTTTTGTGTGATAGCACTGGATAATGAGAAATTGAAGCTCTAGCTAATGTTGCGATGTCATTTTTATTAGAATGCACACCTGTAGCGTTCGCGCTATTAGTGATGTATGACCCTAAAAATTGAACTGAAGTACTTTCAGAGTTAATAATTTTCTTATAGCCAAAAGTTGCAACTTTAAGCTTGCTAGGCTTGTTAGTAGTGCCAACAAAACCAATTATTGATTCATCTTTATTAAATGGACTAAGTACCTGTCCACCTAATGATCCTTGATTTCTACCGAGGTCACTAGCACCGTAGTTATCGATATTTGCTATTACCTTAGCATGAGTACGCTTTACCGCTAGGACCAAATCAGCAATCTTACCATTTTCTGGATTGATTTTATCCATTGGTATTGGTTCAAAAGAATATGCAATCTCATAGCCAGGGATTTTATTAATCAACAACAAATAACGCACTAATTCATCTTTAGTAACTGGATTTAACTCAAGGATTTTGTCTATATATTCATTGAACACTGGGCTATCAATATCTCCATCATCCCCCTTCACTATTACATCTCGAATACTGCCTTTTATCACATTTATTTTAACTACTCCTTTGTCAAAAGATTGTGTAGGTACATAAGCAAAAGCTAGTAATTGACCATGATCTTGATAGTATCTAGTAATTTTTGTGGTCAGCCTATTCATCGTACTTGCTGATGCTAAAGAGCCAACAAATGAGCTAAGTATAGCGTGAACAGCTTGAACATCTGCTGGTAATACCGAAGAACCTTCCTCTACTAACTCTACGCGCTTGATATGTATTTTGTGCATATCAACCTTAGTAGCGTTATAAGTGTATTCTTTAAGCGACTTAGTGTGCACCAAAGGCTTATGTTTTTCTTGTTTGCTATTATGGTGATTATACTTTCCTGCATTCATCGGATCGTGCAAAAATGATTTGTTAGCAAAGGCTATTATATTGAAGCTAGTTATTAGCGTTGTAGATAACAAAAAAACCTTAAACTTATTAATATGGAATAAACTTATCATAACTACCTCTCCTTTCTCTATTGAGCTAACAACGAATTCGCTGAATCTATGTCTTCGGCAATAGAGTCGGGTTTAGTGTCTACTGATTTTTTACTTACAACCTTCGAATCTATACTTGTCTTAACCTTAGGACTCACAGTTGCTTTAGCCTTAGGACTCACAGTTGCTTTAGCCTTAGGACTCACAGTTGCTTTAGCCTTAGGACTCACAGTTGCTTGAGCCTGAGGACTCACAGTTGCTTGAGCCTGAGGACCAGCAGTAGGACTAGCAATTTGAGTGTGAGACTTTTTTGTACCTCCCGCTACAGGGCCAGGCGCATGTTTTGTGAGACTGCTATGCTTGATGTTTTGAAGCGGATAAACTGAGCCATTATACTTTACATCTATATGCACCGCACCACCCTGCTCTAAAGAAAAAACGAACTCAGATTTACGCAAATGCTCTGCTTTCCATGCTGAACTATACCAAGGCGCAGTTTTATTCAGCTCGCTTGTTAAAAGATTAATTTGCTCATCGCTTAAATTTTTACCCTCTACTACCTCCTCCTCTGCTGCATTAATTTTTGTAGAGGAAAATGCATTCAAATTAAAAAATGAAAACATCAATGCTAGACTTAGAATAAGAATCTTGTAGGTATTTTTCATTTTAAATCTCATAAAAAAACTCTATTAAAGTACCAAAAATCACTGACTATGTTATAACGTATGATCATTATGAGGTTAATTTAATGAATAGTACTCAATAAAAAATATATAACTACTTAATAAATATTTGAATAGTTGTTTTTATGTGACACCTTAAAATATATCAAAAGCAGACCATAAGGATTACCTATGCAATAATCTGCGCGATCACTTCGTGGTAGTTATAATCGATAACGGAACGAAATTAGAAAGTTGAAATTTTTGTACCAACGCGTTTAAATTGCTACACTACCAAGTAATTGATAGTAATTATATTTTAAGTTTCAATCCACTTGCAAGAAAATGCGGATTAGCCAAATTACACTTATTATATGATAATAACTCATTTTGACCAAATACTGTGATTTCTCCGCCTGCGGCTTTCAAGATAGCATGGCCTGCGGCAGTATCCCAAGCCATAGTCTTAGAACAGCATGGATATATATTAGCTTTACCTTCTGCAATCATACAAAATTTTACTGCACTCGAAATAAAATAATGGTTACGAACTTTAAATTGAGTTAAAAAACCATCTACTTTTTTTTGCGATAACC
This sequence comes from Rickettsia typhi, assembly GCA_945905715.1. GTDB lineage: Bacteria > Pseudomonadota > Alphaproteobacteria > Rickettsiales > JABSSG01 > JAGVLN01. The sequence continues at coordinate 26,525 of CAMDPW010000013.1, read as the reverse complement.
TAGAGCCACTAGTAACCACGTCTAGACCTTCGCTTGCTCTATAGGCTGACGATATTTCTTCTATAAGACCATTTTCATATTTCTTATAGGCGCGATTTTCCTTAGTAAAATAAACTAGTTTAGTTACAGGTATGCAAATAACCCCGAAAACTGGCTCACTATTATGTACCAAGCCAATACTGACTGCAAAATTATGATCACCATTAATAAAGCTCCTTGTACCATCTAAAGGGTCAACTAACCAAAATGTATTATTCTTAACTTGAATCTGAGATTTGAGATTTTCTTCAGACACTATCTCAATATCACTAGTTATTTTCTCTAGTTCTCGTACTATTAATTCATTTGCCTTTAGATCAGCTGTTGTTGCAGGAGAATTATCAGATTTAACTATTATTTCAAAATCGCTACGATAGTAATGCATAATAATCTTTCCAGCTTCTTCTGCAAGGCTAATAAGACTATTAATATTTTGTTCATTAATTATCATCAAACAATAAAAATGCTTTGACCCATCGTTTTTTTGCTTTCTAGATTATGATGAGCAAGTGGAGCTTGTGTTAATTTATATTTATTCTGAATATTAGCAATAATAATGTTCTTATTAGTTAAAGCAAATACTTCTTGAGCGCTAAGTAATAATTCATATCTGTCTTTCTTGTAAGTAAATATACTTGGTCTAGTGACGAACTTACCTTTTTCAAATAATCTAGTAGTATTTAAAAGAGGTGCTGGCCCTGAAGATTGACCATAACATGCTAATAATCCAAAATAACCAACACAATCTAAAGATCTATCAAAAGTGTCTTGTCCTATAGAGTCATAAACAACATCTACACCTTGACCTTTAGTAATGTCGTTTACTTTTTCTAAAAAATCTTCTGTTTTATAGTTAATAACATGATCTACTCCAAGAGTAGATACAAATTTAGCTTTTTCATCAGAACCAACAATCGCAATGACAGTAGCTTCGTAATGCTTTGCTAATGTACAAAGTAATTGACCAACACCGCCAGCAGCAGCATGAATGAGAACTGTAGAATTCTTACGCACAAAAAAAGTTCTACGCAATAGAAAATGTGCGGTCATGCCTTTTAGCAATAACGCAGCTGCTTGTTCATCAGTAATGTAATCTGGTATATTAGCCAAATATTTTTGATCAATTACACGAGCTTCACAATATGCGCCATATGGAGCTGTAGCATATGCCACTCTATCACCCACAGAGATACCCTGTACCCCTTCACCAATTTCTTTAACAACACCACAAGCTTCACACCCAACAATACCTGGCAATGGAATCGGCATTACTCCTTTTCTTTGATGAATATCAATATAATTTACTCCTATAGCAGTGTGATGCACCAAAACTTCTCTTATTCCCGGTTTATGAAGTTTTATATTTTTTAACTGAAAAACATCTGGCTCACCAAAACGCTCTATCATTACTGCTTTGACCATAACGCCTCGTAAAATTTATATTGTTAGTGCAATTTTCGTATCTTCCTGTATTTTAACTCATATTCATTAAAAAATGCAATACATTTAGATTTATTAGATTTATGAACCATAGTGATTTACTAATATATTTATCATACATAATATTTTTGCTTGTAATATTAGGATTGGCTACAAAAAATAGTATAGTTTTTTACAAAACCAAAAACAAATTACATGACATACAAAATCACGATAATGACTAGAAAAAATAAGCGTATTATTCTCATTAGCACTGTCATTGTAATAATTACCATAATAGTAGCTGTATTGCTCGCCACTTTGAGTAAAAACATAATGTTTTTTATGACGCCTAGTGAAATCAAGCAAACCGACAACATGCAAAATCAGGTTATTAGAGTTGGTGGGTTAGTAAAAAAAAATAGCTTCACTCGTGTTAATCTCCAGATTGAATTTATTATTACAGATTGCAAGCATAACATTAAGGTATACTATAGTGGCTTACTGCCTAGTTTGTTTCGTGAAGGACAGGGCATTATTGCAACTGGAAAAATTCAAAACAATATTTTATACGCAACAGAATTGCTGACTAAGCATGATGAAAAATATATTCCCAAAGAGTTACATGAAGCTACTATCGATCATAATTCTTGTAATGATATCTAAGTATGGCATCAATGTTTGGCAGTTCAATTTTATATATCACTCTACTGATAAACCTAATGTCTTTCATCAGTATTTTTGGACTCATGAAAGCAACGGCATCACTTATAAAATATGTAAAGTTTTATACTGATTTGACATTTATATTCCTGAGCTTTGCTTTTATTGTCTTGCTCTATTCTTTTATTACTACTGATTATTCCTTAAATATAGTACTGAACCACTCACACGAATTAAAGCCGTTAATATACAAAATTAGTGGGGTTTGGGGTAATCATGAAGGCTCGATGTTACTTTGGATCTGGTTATTCTCACTATTTAATATATTATTTTTGTACTTTAATAAGTTTAATAAATTAGATGCTGCAAAAATTTTAAGTATTCAATCTGCAATTTTATTTAGTTTATTATTATTTATAATGATTAATTCTAATCCTTTTACCTCATCTGCAGAGTATTTTCCAATAGGAAAGGGTTTAAACCCTTTACTTCAAGACTTTGGACTACTAATACATCCCCCAACTTTATATCTAGGTTTTGTTAATTTCTCACTTGGATTCTCTGCGGCTATTGTTGCCTTATTAAACGGCTCAGCTAATAACGACTGGTTCTATATCTTAAAACCATGGATCAAAATTCCATGGCTTTGCTTAACAGCAGGAATCGGGCTCGGTAGCTGGTGGGCCTACAGAGAGCTAGGTTGGGGAGGTTTTTGGTTCTGGGATCCAGTAGAGAATGCTTCACTTTTGCCATGGCTCTCATCAACCGCGCTAATTCATTCTATAAAACTAGCAAGTACGCGTGGTAGTTTGAAATCATGGTCTATATTTTTATCTATGTTCACTTTTATCCTAACCATTTTCAGTACTTTTCTAGTAAGGTCTGGCATTGTAACATCAGTACACAGCTTTACTTACGATGCTACTAACGGGGTATTGATTTTTTCTATTTTAGTTCTAGTCACAATAATAAGTATCGTCATATTTTGTTGGCGGATATCGGAAATTAAAAATACACCTACCGCCAGTTTTCTTAGTAAAGATGGTGGAATAGTAGCAAATAACATTATTTTAATGTTTCTTAGTGTAGCTATATTAGCAGGTCTCATATGCCAAATTTTATATGAATATTTATACCATAAATCTATCTTCATCAATGAAACATACTATACAACCGTGTTAAAAATAGGTTTATTGCCTTTACTGCTATTTATTACCACTTTTACCTTTCTAAAGTGGGGAAATGATAGTATCAGAAATTATTTTTTACCTTGGTTATGGCTAGTAATTGCAGGTATAATAATAACTTGTATAACCAACTCTTATAAACCAATAGATTCTAAACTATTGCTTATAATACTTACTTTAGGATATGTTTTGATTCTCAGTTTAGTAGTTCATTTTATTAAAAATGTTATTTTAATAACCTCTTACTATGATACTATGATCCCTATGTTTTTAAGTCACATAGGTCTTGCCTCAATGATTATTGCAATAACGCTGAATTATAGTTGGCAAGAAGATAAAAACTCTATTATGAAAACAAATGCAAAACTAAACTTCGCTGATCATAGTATAAAACTAGAAAGTATAAATTATTATAAAATAGATAATTTTTATTCCAGAAAAGCCAATCTGGTTCTCAGTATAAACAACAAAGATGTGGCCAACCTATATCCAGAAACAAGATTTTATCCAATTGAAGATGTATATACCAATGAATCGGCAATATATCACTCTCTCGCATACGATTTTTATGTTACAATTGGTGAGATACTTCCTGGAAATAAAATCATGATAAACATGCAATACAAGCCTTTTATCAACTTTATCTGGTTAGGTGTGGTTTTGATGTGTAGTGGCGTCTTTATGTCTATAATCTACAAGAAAAGAAAGTTATGACTATTTTACAAGCAAACTCACCAGCAAAAATAAATTTATTTTTGCACATAAGTGATGCAATGAAAACTGGCTACCATACTTTGAATAGCTTAGTAGCATTCACTTCTGATATTTATGATATTGTTTCTGTTGCTTTAGCTGATCAATATACTCTTGAAGTAAAAGGCCCTTTCTCAGAGCAGCTTATAGGTTATGATAACATTATTACAACTGCTACAAAAATATTAAAAAAAACCTATAAAATAAATGCTGATGCAAAAATAATTTTAACAAAAAATTTACCTATTTCCTCTGGAATTGGTGGTGGTTCAAGTAACGCAGCAACCGCGATCAGTCTACTAAGTAAATTATGGAAATTAAATATTACACCTGCTGAGATAATTTTTCTTACTCAATCCATCGGAGCAGATATTGCAATGTTCTATTTGGGAAAAGCTTGTTATATAAACGGAATTGGGGAAATCCTTACTCCCTTAAAAAAATTTCCTCAAATATGGGCTATTCTAATCAATCCTAACATTGCCATACCAACTCCTAAAATATTTAAAATGGGTCTAGAACAATATTTTAAAACTGAAATTCATCATCAATACTCTTTTAATGACATAAATGAATTAATCTACTATCTGAAACCTGCCAAAAATGATTTATACTTCAATTCTTTACAACTTGCACCTATACTCAGTCATATAACTCAAACGCTAGTAAATACCGAAGGCTGCGCAATCAATCGTATGTCCGGCAGCGGAGCTACATGTTTTGGTTTATTTGAGGATGCTATGCTAGCACGGAATGCTTTAATATATTTAAAAAAACTCTATCCTAATTATTGGATAAAATTAACAACATTAGAATAACGTAGGTAAGAAATGTTTTGGGCTAAAAAAAAGAAAGACGAAAGCACTATTTATGGCACACTGAATCAAAGACTATTTGCCGCTTTAATTGATCTTTTTATATTAATTGTTATTTGGACGCCTTTAGAAAGAATTGTAATAACATTAATATACAATAATACTGTGTCACCTAGGCAAAAATTTGCAATCTCTTTGGAGCAAAAGTTAGCAACACTTAAGGATTCAGCCGAACAAATTGAACCAAATTTTGTATTAAGTAGCTTTAGTGAGTTTATCGAACAATATGGCATCTGGAATTTAATGGCAGAACAATTTATTGCTCTTTTTATATTACTTGCCTTTACTCTATTTTTTTGGATAACAAAGCAAGCAACTCCAGGGAAAATGTTGTTAAGACTCAAAATTGTCGACAACATAACTTTACAGCCACCGACCATTGCACAATATATTATTCGTTTATTTTCTTATGCGCTCTCTATTCTACCTCTTGGCTTAGGTATATTATTTATTGCTATAAACAAGAAAAAACATGGGTGGCATGATTTGATTGCAGGAACCTCGGTGATTAGAGTAGCTAAAAAGAAAAATGCAACCTAAAGATACTAAGAAATTGTATGGAGTACTTGGCCTAGGAAAATCAGGCTTGACCACTGCGGATTTTTTAATAAAAAATTATTGCAATTTTATTGCTTGGGATGATAACAAACACACCAGAAATACTGCTGTACATCAATTGCAGAAAATTAAATTAGTAAATATCGATGATGTGCAATGGCAACATATAGACTATCTCATAATAAGTCCTGGTATACCCACAATTTTTCCTAAACCGCACCCTTTGGTTCAAATAATAAAAAAACATAATATTCCTATAATTTGTGACATTGAATTACTTTATAGAACTAATAAACTTGCTACATATGTAGCGATTACTGGTACTAATGGCAAATCCACCACCACTTCCCTAATTGGGCATATATTAAATGATAACAAAATAAAAACATGTATAGGTGGTAACATAGGAATAGGTGCTTTATCTTTAGCGTCATTAAAACAAAATGAGATTTATGTTATTGAAACTTCTTCTTATCAACTTGAATTGTTACATAAGACGCATTTTAATGTATCAATCGTGCTAAATATCACTCCTGATCACCTAGAACGCTACAATACCATGGAGAGCTATATTGCGGCAAAATATAATATCTTTAGCCACCAAACTAAAGAAGATTGTGCCATTCTTTCAATAGACAATGAAATAACCAAAGAAATATATTTCAAATTAAAAAATAAAAACACTATTGGTACAATTATTCCGATTTCAACCAAAAATATACTGTCTGATGGAATTAGCTTAGTAAGCAACCAGCTTCATTGCAAAGTAATAGAAAAATATACTTGTATATTACCAGTAATACCGCAATTAACAGGAGAGCATAATGCAGAAAATATTGCTGCAAGCTATGCAGCTGCATTATTCTTAGGTATCAAGCATTGCAACATCATTCAGTCCATAAGTACCTTCCTTGGGTTAAATCATCGTTTGCAATTTGTTGGTAAGTACGGAAATATATTATTTTTTAATGACAGCAAGGCTACAAACGCACAATCAACAGAAAAAGCATTATTATCTTTTGCCAACAATATATATTGGATTGTTGGTGGACAAGCCAAAAATGGCGGTATAAAAGTCTTACAACCATTATTCAGTCGTATAAAGCACGCATTTCTTGTTGGAGAATCACAAGAACAATTTGCTGATACACTTGAAAATATAGTGCCTTATACTAAAACTCAAAATCTTGAAAATGCCTTTATAATGGCTACAGAGATGGCTTTAACTAGTGATGCAGCCCAAGAACAAATTATTTTATTATCACCTGCTTGTGCATCATTTGATCAATGGAAAGATTTCGAAGAGCGTGGACAAGCATTTTGTCAACTAACGAATAAATTTTTAGAGAAATTTAGATAAGAACATGTTGTAACTTATGAAGTTGTTATAATCAATTTGAGAGCTCATACTGTTATTTTTGTTGAAGTAAAAGCGCTCACATTTTAATCTAAAATTATAAACTAGTATGCACCGAACAAATTAAAAAAATTAAGGAATACTATTGCTTTATTCTTAGTGCGTAACAAAAAATTTTGAAGTCAAGAAGCAATAATGTAATTGGTAAGTGATGTTTAGTAAAATTCTTAAAAAAATAAAAAATAATATTTTTTATCGCTGTATATACAATCTAGTAGATCACGAAGCAATCGAGTATGCTGGCTATCTAACATATCTTAACGTACTATCGATTTTTCCGTTTATATTTATTGTTTTTGCTTTTATTAGCATTATAGATGAGACAGAATTTGGTATTAAACTTTTACATTTTACATTCGAATATATACCGCCTTATGTCATGCAAACATTTGGCAAGCAAATTAATGAAATTGTTACTGGACCACCAATAAGTCTGATGAATATCGCATTAATTGGCGCAATTTGGACAGCTTCATCATCTATTGAAGCATTAAAAACAATATTTAATAGAATTTATTTAGTTCAAGCTAAGACATCGTACTTAATAGGCAGAATAACAAGCATAGTGCAATTTATGGCTATTGTTCTAGTAATTATGGCAATACTAATAATCTTTGTAATTATTCCTAAAATATTATTGATATTCCCAGACATTGCAAGTTATCAAATCTTTCATGGGCAAATGAATGATATATTTTTTAAAGTCGTTTTACTAATCATTGTATCAACCATATATTACGCTCTGACTAAGGCTGAGATTACATATTACTCAACTTTACCAGGAGCTTTTCTAACAGTTATTTTTTGGATAATAAGTGCGAACTCTCTCACTTTTTATATGGCTAATTTTAGTCAAGTCAGTATTATGTATGGGAGCCTCGCCAGCATTATAATGACGCTTATATTTTTATATGCGATGAACCTTATTCTAATATTTGGAGCTGAATTTAATCGTTTATTTAGTATAAAATAGTAATTTTAATAGTAATGAGCTAGCAAAAATACATATCGCACTAATTACAATTGCTGGTCCAGAGGGCATATCAAAGATAACAGACAACAAAATGCCACTTATTACCGATATAACACCAAAAATTGTTGCATACAAAACCATCTGCTTTGGAGTGTGACTCAAATTCCTTGCTGAAGCAGCCGGTATAACCAGGATTGAAGAAATGAGTAATATTCCAACTATTTTTATTGAAAAACTAACCAATGTTGCCATAATTAGCATAAACTCCAGTTCCAATGCCTTGGTATTGATACCTTCAACCATTGCCAAGTCTTCGTTCATTATCGCACTAAGTAAAGCTTCCCACCTAAAATATAGCCATGCTAAAATAGATATTGTTAACAAAATAATTGATATAATATCAAACATATCTGTCATCAATAAATCGCCAAACAGATATGACATAATATCTATACGAACATATTTTATTACAGAGATAATAAGTAATCCAGTAGCAAGAAAGCCGTGAGAAATGATAGTTATCAACGTATCATGAGTATGGTGTTTATTTAAATACAAGACTACTAATCCAAACAATAAACTCACGAATAAAATTGTATAGGTAGTATTGACACCGAGAACAATACCTAAAATTACTCCTAATGTTGCTGAGTGAGCAATTGCGTCACCAAGAAAAGTCATACGCTTCCAGAGCACTACACAACCAATAGGACACATTGCTAATGCAATTCCTATACCGCAGATTAAAGGATAAATCACGAAATTATTTGTTAATATCATTTTGCTGATTCGTTATGATTGTGTTTATAATAAGCCAGAACAGCCTCTACTGGTAAATCAAATAAATTCTCATATGATTTATTGTGAATAGCCTCTGGTAAGCCCTGACAGCAAATGTGTTTATTTAGACATATAACATGGTTTGTTGAACGAATAACCGTATGCAAATCATGAGAAACGATGAGCATTCCGACTCTTTTTTCTTGGCGAATCTTGTCAAGAAGCACATAAAAATCATTTTGCCCTTTAATATCCAGACCTTGTAATGGCTCGTCTAAAATCATTAAGTCTGGATTGCGTAATAATGCCTTAGCTAACATCAATCTTTGTAATTCTCCACCAGAAATATCATGGACCTGATAGTCCAGTATATTTGTAAGATTTGTATCCAATATAATTTTAAATACATCTACATTACTACAGCCAATTTTGTAATTAAGAAATAAGAAATTTCGTACTGTGATTGGCAATTGCTTATTAAATGTCGTTTTTTGTGGCATGTATCCCACCCTGACTGACTTCTTTCTATTTATCTTACCACTAGTAGCAGGCAATATACCCAACAAAATCTTGAGCAATGTTGTTTTGCCGCCGCCATTAGGGCCAATGATCGTGACTATACTACCTGGTAACACCTCAAAATTTATGTGCTCAAGAATAATATTTGCTCCACGTACAAATGAAACGTTATTGCATTGTATTAGTGATCTTTGATTATTAGTCATGAAATTAAATATAAAAGTATAAAAGCCCCGTCTAATGGGGCTTTTATATTAAAATTAAGCTCGTCACTTAATGAGATAATTGCTCAGGAACCGCTCGCTGTTCATTTACTTCATCGCTATATACTCTCAGCATATAACCTCTACCCCATACGGTTTCAATATAATTTTTACCACCAGAGGCGTCATATAATTTCTTACGCAACTTACATATAAAAACATCTATAATTTTTAATTCAGGCTCATCAATCCCACCATATAGATGATTCAAAAACATTTCCTTGGTAAGAACCGTGCCTTTACGCATTGCCAGTAACTCTAATATTGCATATTCTTTGCTAGTTAAATGTACTAATTTGCCTCCTACTTCAACAGTTCTATTGTCTAAATTAACGCATACTTTGTCAAAACGGATCGTTGACTCAGAATGACCTTTAGAGCGTCTTACAATAGCTTGAATACGAGCAATCAATTCTCCTTTGTTAAATGGCTTAGTGAGATAATCATCTGCACCAAATCCTAAGCCTTTTATTTTTTGTTCAGCTCCCGAAAGACCTGATAGTATTAATATTGGAATTTTCACTTTAGCTGATCTCAGTCTTAATAACACTTCATAACCATCGATATCTGGTAACATTAAGTCTAAAATGATTAGATCATAATCATACAATTTACCAATTTCTAAACCTTCTTCACCAAGTTCTACTGTATCACATACCATACCTTCAGACAACAGAGCAAGCTCTATTGACTTAGCAGTCGCCTTGTCATCTTCAACTAATAGCACCCGCATATATTTCTCCTTAAAATAGTTATTTTTATTAGCTGCAGCCCAAGTATATATAAACGTAATTTATCCATGATTACCCTAAAGTAAATGCCATTAATATAATAATGATCGTTAAAGTAAAAGTAAATAACTAATTAATACACTCATTAAAAATACATCTTTTGTAAAAGATTATTATTGATATTAACTACTTGGTAAGAATTTTTATATAGTATTTAGTGGTATATTTAGTGATTTACAAAATTAAAGACAATTTATGCTATCCATAGCACTTGAAGCAACTATCAATAAGGCTATCACAATTGCCAAGAATTATAATCACAGACAAGTAAATCTTGAGCATTTACTTTTAGCCTTAACAGAAGATCTAGATGTCAAGGAAGCTTTGATTACTCTTGGTGCAAACACGCATGATATTATTGAGAAGCTCACACAGTATTTAACACAAAGTTATGAAGTCAATACATTCTCTCCAGCCCCGCACTTACCAACAGCTCCAAATATGCTGTTTCGCCAAATTATCCACCGAGCAGTCATTCAAGTAAATCTCTCCAAAGTAAGTATGTGTGTAAATGGGCTTAATATTCTTGCGGAGATACTTTCATTATCAGATTCCTTTGCATATAAAACGTTGCATGATTCTAACATTTCACGACTCGATGTAATCAATTACATGATACATTCCGATAAAAAAAGTAAAAATAAAACAGATCATGATCAGATCATAGATCTAGATATTAACGAGACCAGGACTATTGAAAAGGAAGAAACTGATTTACCTCTCGAAAATTATTGCGTTAATTTAAATGAAGCGGCCTTGAATGGCAAAGTTGATATATTAATAGGACGAGCAGAAGAAATTAATCGTACGATCGAGGTACTATGTAGGCGCACTAAAAATAACCCTATTTTCATTGGGGAGCCAGGAGTTGGTAAAACAGCAATAGTAGAAGGTTTAGCATATAAAATTATTCACAAGGAGGTTCCTGCAATTCTAGAAAATGCTATAATTTTTTCTTTAGATCTAGGGTTGTTGCTTGCGGGCACCAAATATCGTGGCGATTTCGAAGAGAGATTAAAATCTATTCTTCAAGCGCTAAGTCTCATACCTCGCTCGATTCTCTTCATTGATGAAATTCATAATATCATTGGTGCTGGCTCGACCAATAATAGTGCTTTAGATGTAAGTAATTTACTAAAGCCAGCTCTAGCACGAGATAAAATAAGGTGTATTGGCTCAACTACATTTACTGAATATTCTAAACATTTTGCTAAAGATAAGTCGCTAATTAGACGCTTCCAACAAATTACTATTAATGAACCATCTGTTGAAGATACAATTGCTATATTAAAGGGATTGCAGCCTTATTACGAAAAATATCATAATGTTAAATACACTACTCAAGCCATAGAAGCAGCTGTACATCTATCAAAGCGTTATATTAAAGATAAACAATTGCCGGATAAAGCCATAGATGTAATCGATGAAGCTGGTGCCCACCTCGCCATGTCATCAAGCAGCAAGCACATTACCGTTACTGTACATGACGTAGAAAATACTATTTCGAAAATAGCTCGCATCCCAACAATTTCAATCGCAATCAAGGAAACGGAGCGACTCAAGACTCTTGATCTTGACCTAAAAAAACTGATTTATGGACAAGATGAGGCTATTGATGAATTATGCTCAGCATTCAAAATGTCTAGAGCTGGTTTACGAGACACAAATAAGCCTATTGGTTGCTATTTATTTTCAGGGTCTACTGGCATTGGAAAAACAGAACTTGCTATAATATTAGCTAAATTGCTCAATATGGAATTAATTCGTATTGATATGTCTGAATACTTAGAGCAACATTCAATAGCAAAGTTAATTGGTGCACCACCAGGTTATGTAGGTTTTGAAGAAGGAGGAGTTCTCACTGAATCGGTCTCAAGATCACCATACTCAGTTGTATTACTCGATGAAATTGAGAAAGCACATAAAGACGTTTACAGTATTTTGTTACAAATAATGGATTATGGACAATTAACAGACCAGCAATCCCGCAAGGTATATTTTAATAACACCTTAGTAATTATGACTACAAATGCTGGTGCCGAACAAATGAATAAAACGCCAATAGGTTTTGATCGAATAGCAAAAGTAATGGAAAATAAAGAAGAAATAGAGAAAGTATTCACTCCAGAATTTCGCAATAGATTGGATGCGGTAATAAATTTTAAACCGTTATCAATCAAAAGCATTGAACAAGTTGCCAACAAGTTTCTTGAAGAATTAAAAGCACAACTAAAACCTAAAAACACAATAATGCTAATCACAAAAGAAGCAAGTCAATATATTTATAAACATGGTTATGACCAAAAAAATGGCGCTCGTAATATGGAGAGATTAATCAATGATAAAATTAAAAAACCCATTGCGAATGAACTGCTGTTTGGTCAACTAGCAAAAGGTGGAACGGTAATTATAGATGCTCTTGTCGATGAATTAACCTTCAAAATTAGTGCAAAAAACAACAAACTAGTAGCAAATTTTTCCAAAAGCAAAACCTTAGAAGATGTATCTTAACTATACAAAGCTGATTTAAAAATAATAGCTAATTACTGAGCAGCTTTGAACTTTCTCTCTTTAGGTTTAGTCATTTTGTTTGGTTTATTTACTTTACTTGGCTTATTTGTTTTTATTTTATCGCTAGATTTGGCTACTTTAGCTTTTACTTTAATAACTTTAGCTTTTGACTCTTCAGTTATTCCAGCCACTACAGTTTTGTCAACGAGCTCGATTACAGCCATTGGCGCCATATCACCATAGCGAAAGCCAATTTTATAAATTCTGGTATAACCACCTGGCCTATTCATTGACCGCACAGCAACGTCTGAAAGCAGCTTTTTTACTACAGATTTCTCGCCTAGAACAGCTGTAAGACTTCTACTCACAGCCAAACTTGGTTTTTTAGCTATGGTAATTAATTTTTCAACAAACGGTCTTAGCATTTTAGCTTTTGGTACAGTAGTTTTGATTTGCTCGTTTTTTAATAAAGCAATAGATAAATTCATTAATAATGCTTTACGATGTGAGCTCGTACGATTTAATCTCTTTGTTTTAATGCCGTGTCTCATTTCCTACTTCTCAATTAAAAGGATCTTGATATTTCTTAGCTAATTCTTCAATATGTTCTGGTGGCCATCCTTCTACTTTCATAGCAAATCTTAACCCCATTAACGCCAATACTTCTTTAATTTCATTCAATGATTTACGGCCAAAATTTGGAGTCTTTAGCATTTCTGCTTCAGTCTTGCAGACTAAATCACCTATATATACTATATTGTCATTTTTTAAGCAATTTTGTGAACGTACTGATAACTCTAGCTCATCCACTCTACGAAGTAAATTAATATCAAATGGTAATTCTTCAGCAGTTTTTTCTTCTACAGCTTTTTCTTCCTCGAAGTTAATAAATACTTGTAATTGATCTTGCATAATTCTTGAAGCTAAGGCTATTGCTGTTTCTGGATCAATAGCGCCGTTAGTTTCAACAGTAAGAATTAACTTATTATAGTCCGTCACTTGTCCTACTCGGCTATTTTCAACTTTATAGGTAACGCATTTGACTGGGCTATATAGAGCATCAATAGGAATAGTGCCGAGTGGCATATTGTCAATTTTAAAGCAACCAGCAGAAACATAACCCTTGCCAATCTGGCATTCTAAGGTCATTTTTAAAGATGAATCTTTGGCTAAAGTACAAATTATTTGATCAGGATTCGCTATCTCAACATCATGACCAGTTTCAATCATACCAGCCGTTACAACGCATGGACCAACTGCATTCAATGAGATTTGTTTCTTCTCAGCCGCATGCATTTTAATTACAACATTTTTTAAATTTAAAATAATATCAGTTAAATCTTCAGTTACGCCTGAAATAGAGGAGAATTCATGCAGAATGCCATCAATTTGAATTGAAGTAATAGCTGCGCCTTGCAATGATGACAGAAGAATTCTTCTTAAAGAATTACCTAGCGTGATACCAAACCCTCTTTCTAACGGCTCAATCACGACAGTTGATATATTTGGCACTACTTGACTATCCTCAGCAATCCTTAATGCTGGCTTGATTAATGAAGTCCAATTTTTAGATAAAGATATCACAGTCTTAACCTCAAATTAATTAAATATTATTACACTAAACTCGTCTTCTCTTTGGTGGTCTACAGCCATTGTGTGCTACTGGTGTAACGTCCCTGATGGTAGTAATAACGAATCCATTCGACATCAATGCCCTAATAGCAGATTCTCTACCACTCCCTGGACCTTTTATATCAATAGAAATAGTTTTCACACCATGCTCCATGGCTTTCTTCGCTGCATCTTCTGCAGTAATCTGAGCAGCATAAGGGGTTGATTTACGAGAACCCTTAAACCCAAGAACTCCAGCAGAAGACCATGCCAAAGTATTGCCTTGCATGTCAGTGATTGTAACGAAGGTATTATTAAACGTGGCCAATATATGAGCTACCGCTATTGGCACGTTTTTTCTATTTTTTTTCTTAATCTTAGTTTCCGCTTTACCAGAAGCTGTTCCTGTTGTTTTTTCTGCAGCTGTGTTCATTTACTTACCTACTTTCTTCTTGCCCGCAATTGATTTTGCTTTGCCTTTTCTGGTGCGTGCATTCGTATGCGTTCTTTGGCCTCTAACTGGTAATTTTTTTCTATGTCTGAGACCACGATAACAACCTATGTCCATGAGCATCTTTATATTCATTGACGTTTCACGACGTAAATCACCTTCAACAACATGATTTCTGTCTATGATTTCGCGCAATTTGGCAACCTCACGTTCTGTAAGTTGATTCACTCTTTTGCTTAAAGAAATTGATGCTTCATTACAAAGTTTTATGGCTGTCTGCCTGCCTACACCGTAAATATAAGTTAAAGCGATTTCTACTCGCTTATTTTCTGGAATATTTACACCAGCTATCCTTGCCACTCTATTTCTCCTTATTAAACTTTTTACTCAAGTCATGTATAATATGATAAAAATTGCCCAAGTCAATAGGCAATCATTTGTTTCATAATTAAATCTATGTTTTTTGATACGACTTTTATATCATCTTCTCCGTTTACTTTATTGACCAGACCCTTTACTTCATAGTAAGGTAATAATAAGCCGGTTTGCTTTTTATATTCATGGAATCTTTTTTTTATAATTTGAGCCTCGTCATCTTTCCTGATCGCAAACTCCGATCCCTGACAAATATCGCAAATACCATCTTGCTTGGGATTTTTAAAAAGCTTGTTGTAGCCTACATTGCATTGTTTACAATAGTATCTATTTGAAAGTCTATCGACTAAACTAGTTTTTTTCACCTCAAGCTCTATTACTACATCTATTTTTTGACCTCTTCTTGTCAAAATTTTATCTAGCACTTCTGCTTGAGTTATAGTTCGTGGAAAACCATCGAATATAGCACCGCCATCATAACTACCAGAATCAAATTGATGATCAACTAATGTAGTCATTATTTCATCACTCACTAGCGCTCCTGACTCAACAGAGTCCTGAATTTTAGTGCCCAATTCTGATTTTTTGGCAATTTCTGCTCTTAATAAGTCACCAGTTGCTATTTTTTGCAAATTACATGTATTAACTATATGATTAGCTTGGGTCCCTTTTCCTGATCCAGGGGCGCCTAATAATATGACGCTCATCTACTTCTCTCTCTCAGTTTTGCTTTTTTAATCAATCCTTCATATTGCGAAGCTAAAAGCGCGGTCTGGATTTGAGTAAATGTATCAATTACTACATTAACCACAATTAAAAAACTTGTGCCGCCCAAGTAGAAAGGAATATTAAATCTAGCGGATAAAAATTCTGGTATAGCACAAACAAACGCTATATATATAGCGCCGATAGCAGTTAATCTAGTTAAAATAAAATCTAAATATTCCGCAGTATTTTTTCCTGGTCTTCTTCCATAAATGAAGCCACCATTCTTTTTCAAGGTTTCAGCAGTATCATCAACATTGAAAATCACAGCGGTATAGAAAAAGCTAAAAAATAAAATTAACAGCACGTACGATAAAATATATAATGGCTTACCATGGCCTAAATATAAAGAGATCGTCTCAAGAACTGATGAATCATCAGCTTGTCCCACAAAATTAGTAATAGTAAGAGGAAATAATAAAATCGAACTGGCAAAAATTGGAGGTATCACCCCAGCTGTATTTAATTTGAGTGGCAGATAAGTAGTATCTCCTGCAAATACTTTATTACCTACCTGTCGCTTTGGATACTGAACAGGAATCTTTCTTTGAGCACGCTCCATAAAAACTATAAAGTAAATCATCCCTAAGATAATGAGTAAAACAACTATCAAGAGCATTGCGCTCATTGCACCTGTTTTAGTCAACTCAAATACGCTAACAAATGCTTGTGGCAAACCTGATACAATACCTGTAAAGATAATTAATGAAGTACCGTTACCAATCCCTCTTGCTGAGATCTGTTCGCCTAACCACATTAAAAACATAGTACCAACAACTAGACTTGTTACCGCAACAATCCTAAAAAATCCCCCCGGCATCATGACTACTTGGCCATAACTGCCACCACTCATTTTTTCTAAGCTAATGGCAATACCGTATGCTTGAACTGCTGTTAATAAAACAGTTAGATAACGTGTATATTGGTTTATTTTTTTTCTTCCGACCTCGCCCTCTTTCTTCATTTCAGCTAACGGTTTGAAAGTAACAGATAGCAATTGCATCACAATTGAAGCTGTAATATAAGGCATAATTGCTAATGCAAAAATTGACATTCTTGATAAAGCACCGCCCGAAAGCATATTAAAAATACCCAACACCCCTTCAGAGTTAGAAGCAGAGATTTCTTGTAGTGCTAGAATATTAATGCCTGGAATCGTAATATAAGATCCAATACGACACACTAACAGGATAACAAAAGTAATTATTAACTTACTTTTTAAATCACTAGCACCTGATAGAATATTTCTTGTCATATCTAGGCTATCACTAATTAAAATTTTCTAAGAAAGTATCTCGCCACCAACTGTGGTCACCTTTCTTCTTGCAGATTCAGAGTAATAATCTAATTGAAACTTAAACTTATTTTTAATTTCACCATCGCCTAAAAGCTTGACTGGTTTGCTTGCATTTGCAATAAACCCTATTTGCACTAACTTCTCACGATCAATAGTATCACCTTCTTGAATTTTTTTGCATTCAGTTAGTCTTGCAATGTCTAGTAAATTAACTATACGAATTTCTTGTCTACTAATGTTATTGAATCCTCTTTTTGGTAATCGTCTATGAATTGGAGTTTGACCTCCTTCAAAACCTTTAATAGCCACTCCAGATCTAGCGGTCTGACCTTTACCACCAGAACCACAAGTTTTGCCCTTGCCTGAACCAATGCCACGACCCACTGCTTTGGACTTGTATCTTGCGCCTTTATTATCCTTCAATATATTTACTTTCATCATAAGACCTACTTTTTATAATTCTTCAAATTTTATAAGATGCAATACTTTATTTATCATGCCTCTAACACAAGGAGTATCCTCAAGAATTCTTGATTTATGTAGCTTATTTAAACCAAGACCAATAAGCGTTCGCTCCTGATCTACAGTACGACCAATAACGCTTCCAATCTGAGTAACTTTAATCTGTTTTTCTAATTTTTTATTAGCTTTTACACTAACAATTTTTTTACTCATTTGCATAAACCTGATTATTCAGTAGTTAATTCGCTAATCTTCTTATTACGTTTTTCAGCAATCATTTTTGGCGTAGACAATCTACTAAATGCATCAAATGTTGCAGCTAACATGTTGTGAACATTTGATGATCCAAGTGATTTCGCTACAATGTCATGTATTCCCAACACTTCAAATACAGCTCGCATTGGTCCGCCAGCAATGACTCCAGTACCTGGCTTAGCAGTTCTTAACAGCACTTTACCAGCTCCAGAATGACCTGTAATATCATGAAAAATTGTTCTACTTTCTTTAAGTGGTACTCTAAAGGTGGATTTTTTTGCTTCTTGTGTAGCTTTGGCTCTTGCTTCCATTACTTCTCTAGCTTTACCTAGACCATAACCTACTCTACCCTTGCCATTACCTACAATCATAACAACAGAAAAACTAAATCTCCTACCGCCTTTTACTACCTTAGCAACCCTTCCAACTGATACTAGCACTTCTTTATATTCATCACTTTTATCAAGTAAATTTAGATTTGCCTCTGCTCCACTGTTGCTTATTAACATATTATTCCTTATAAATACTTAAATTAAAACTCTAATCCACTTTCTCTTGCTCCATCAGCTAGAGCCTTCACTCTGCCATGATAAGTATAGCCACCTTTATCAAAGACAACTTTTTTAATACCTTGTTTTATTGCAATTGCACCAATCTTTAAGCCTACTTCTTTCGCTGCGTGAATATTACATCTAACTTTTAATTTATCAAAATCTTTTTGCACAGTACCGATATGTACAATTGTTTTACCTTGACTATCGTCGATAATTTGCGCGTAAGTATGAACACTAGATCTAAAAACGCTCAATCTTAGCAAAGTGCTTACTTTACGAATTTTATTACGTACTCTGCTCTTTCTACGTAAGTAACCTTTATTAATCTTACTCATAACATTTCCTAATTTACTTTTTCTTACCTTCTTTTCGGCGTATTTTCCTACCATCCGAAATTCCTTTACCTTTATACGGCTCTGAAGCTCTTTGTTTCATAACTAATGCTGATAACTCTCCTACTTTTTGTTTATCGTAACTAGAGATGATTAAAGTGGTTGGTTTTTCAGCTTTGACTGTTACTCCATCAGGTATAGCAATTTTTATATCATGACTATAACCCAAGCTTAATGTTAAGTACTTACTATCAACCGCTGCCTTATAACCAACACCAGTAATTTCTAATTTTTTTTCAAAACCTTTTTCTACTCCTATAACCATGTTGTTTACTAAACTTCTACTCAGGCCCCACATAGCTCTAGCTCTCTTAGATTCTCCTACTGGTATGATTTTGATCTTTTGATCTTCTATACTTAACGTAACTTCTTTAGGAAAAATAAATGACAGCTTACCCAACCTACCAGATACATTAACTAATTGTCCATCAATTTTACATTCTACACCAGATGGTATAGCAACTGGTAATTTACCAATACGTGACATTTGACTACCTTAAAATATTTTACAAATTAATTCACCGCCAACATTGCGTTTGCAAGCTTCTATATTGGAAAGAACTCCGCTAGAAGTTGATAAAATTGCAATACCTAGATTGTTATAAAAACTACCCGCATCTTTTGCTGAAATATAATGTCTTCTTCCAGATTTAGAAACTTTTATTAACTCGCTAATCACTGGTTTACGATTTTCTATATATTTCAAGGTAATTTCTAATTCTTCAACACCTGTACGCACAGTTAATTTTTCATAACTCACAATATAACCTTCTTGCTGCATTACTTGTAAAATGTTCGCACCTAATCTTGAGTGAGGACAACGCGTCTTAGATAATTTTGCCTTTTGAGCATTTCGTATCCTAGTTAACATATCTGCTATTAAATCTGTCATCATAATATTTTACCAACTTGCCTTTTTAACACCGGGAATTAAACCATAAGAAGCATACGTTCTGAGTGCTATCCTTGACATTTTAAAGCGTCTATAGTAGGCCCTAGGTCTACCGGTAATTTCACATCTATTTCTAATTCTCACTTTAGAAGAATTGCGAGGTAGTTCAGCTAATCTTAATTGTGCTCGAAATCTCTCTTCAATCGCAAGAGATTTATTCATCACAATACTTTTTAACAATAAACGCCTGGCTTGATATTTCTTTACCAACTCTATTCGATTTTTGTTTTTTTCAATTGAACTGCGCTTTGCCATATTTTTTAAAACTCAAGCTTAATTAATAAAAGGAACATTAAACATTTCTAGAAGTTTTTTTGCTTCTATATCATTATTTGTGGTTGTATTTATGGTAATATCCAAACCACGGACTTTTGAAATTTGATCATAGTTTATCTCAGGAAAAACTATGTGCTCTTTCATTCCCAAGCTAAAATTACCCCTGCCATCGAAACTCTTGATAGTAAAGCCCCTAAAATCCCGCACTCGCGGCAATGCTATCATCACCAGTCTCTCAAGGAAATCATACATCTTATTTTTACGTAGAGTGACTTTGCAGCCTATTGACATACCTTGTCTTAACTTGAAAGCAGCAATAGATTTTTTTGCAAGCGTAACTATTGGCTTCTGTCCAGCGATTAAACCAAGCTCGTTTTGAACTTCGTTTATCACTTTACTATCAAGAACTGCTTCGCTAACACACATATTTAAGCATATTTTTTCTAGCTTTGGCACTTCCATGACGTTCTTATATTTAAATTCCTCTTTTAAAGCTGGAATTATTTCTTTAGCATATTTTTCTTGGAATCTTAACATTTTATACTAACCTATTATCTCACCTGATTTCTTTGCAAACCTTTTTTTCTTGTCATCTTTTAGGATTTTAAATCCTATTTTTGATGCAGCATTTGCTTTCTCATCAAAAAATGCCACCTTAGAGACATGCATGGGCAATGATTTTATAACAATGCCACCTTGACTTGTTTTTGAAGGTTTAGTATGTTTTTTCACTTCATTAATACCAGATACAATCACTTTTCTTTCTGTAGGCACTACTTTAAGTATCTGTCCTTTTTTCTTGCGATCTCTCCCCGATAACACTATTACTGTATCACCCTTCTTCAACTTGATCTTATTATTCTTTTTTTCAATGAATTTTTTTACCATAACCTATAAAACCTCTGGGGCTAAAGATATAATTCTCATAAATTTTTTTGCTCTCAACTCTCTGGTCACAGGACCAAAAATTCTTGTACCAATAGGTTCGTGTTGTTTATTAACCAAAACTGCAGCATTAGTATCAAACTTCATGCGGCTGCCATCAGACCTATTTATTTCTTTACTAATCCTTACCACCACTGCAAAATGTACTTCACCCTTTTTAACTTTGCCATTAGGAATAGCTTTCTTAATTGATACAACAATAACATCACCAATAGTAGCATATCTCTTTTTTGAACCGCCAAGAACTTTAATGCATTGCACTTGCTTTGCACCAGAATTGTCCGCTACCTCTAATCTTGTTTCAACTTGAATCATAAAATCTCTCTTATACTACATTACTATCCATTATCGTCCACGTCTTGGTAGCAGAAATTGGTCTAGATTCAACTATTCTCACCATATCACCAACTTTATATTGGTTATTTTCATCATGAGCTGCATATCTTTTGCTGCGCTTTAGAATTTTCTTGTATATCGGATGCATATACTTTCTAGTAACTTTCACAATGACGGTTTTGTCATTTTTATCACTCACTACTTCCCCAAATAAAATACGTTTAGGCATTCACAACCTCCAACTTTAACTCTCTTGCGCTCAATACTGTTTTAATTTTAGCAACTGATTTCCTAACATATCTTACACGATCAGTTTTAGATGCGCTCCCAGCAGTCGCTTGAAAACGCAGGTTAAATGCTTCTTTTTTAAAATCAAAAAGCATAGCTTGTAATGCTTGAGAATCTTTCTTTCTCATTTCTTTTATCTTCATCGAATTAATCCCTCAGCTCTCATTACAAATTTCGTCTTCACTGGCAATTTAGTTGCCGCTTTTGACAAAGCAATTCTTGCTTCTTCCTCTGTCACTCCTTCTAATTCGAACATTATTGTACCAGGCTTTACTCTGCACACAAAATACTCAGGAGTACCTTTACCCTTACCCATTCTTACTTCTGCGGGCTTTTTTGATACTGGCACATCTGGAAATATCCTAATCCACATTCTACCAACACGTTTAACGTATCTAATCGCCACTCGACGAGCAGATTCTATCTGTTTAGCGGTAATTCTTTCTGGCTCCAAGGCTTTTAATCCAAATGAACCAAAATTTAGCTCAGTAGCACCTTTTGCTAAGCCATGAATTCTACCTTTAAACGCTTTTCTATATTTTGTCTTTTTAGGACCTAACATTTAATTCCTCAATCAGCTATAAATTATAATCTAAAGTTTCGCCTTTATACACGTGTACAGTAACACCAATAACGCCATAGGTAGTATTGGCTCTTGCCATACCAAAATCAATATTAGCCCTTAGAGTATGAAGTGGAATTCTACCTTCTTTATACCATTCAGTTCTTGCAATTTCTGTACCACCAAGTCTACCAGCACAACTGATTTTTATACCTAAAGCACCAAGCTTTAGTGCTGTTTGAATCGCACGTTTCATAGCCCTTCTGAAAGCAACTCGTTTCTCTAATTGTTGCGCAACTGATTCTGCAATTAATTGCGCATCAATTTCAGGTTTTTTAATTTCAATAATATTAATAAACACTTCGCTATCAGTAATTTTAGCTACTTCTTTTTTGACCTTGTCAATATCAGCGCCTTTCTTGCCAATAATAATACCAGGCCGCGCAGAGTGGAGACTAATATTAATCTTCTTAGCCGAACGCTCGATGATTACTTTGCTTACTCCAGCAGTAGTTAAAGTGCTTTTTATATAATTTCTAATTTTAATATCTTCAAGCAAACAATTCGCATAATTTGCTTTATTAACAAACCAACGAGAATCCCAGGTTTTATTAAAACCAATTCTAAATCCGATTGGATTGACCTTTTGACCCATAACTATCTTTCCTCTACTGTTATTGAAAGATTACTAAAAGGCTTTAAGATACGAGCAGTTCGTCCTCTTGCTCTAAATCTCATTCTCTTCATAGTAAACGACTTACCAACCAAGACCTCATCTATATATAAATTATCGATGTTTAAGTTATGGTTGTTTTCTGCATTTGCAATTGCTGATAATAAACAAGTTTTAACTGCATGTGCAACTCTTCTTTTGCAAAAAGTTAATTGAACCAATGCATCGCTTGCTTTCATGCCTCTGATCAAACTCCCAACAACACCAAGTTTTCTTGGGCTTGTTCTAATAACCATTGCTTTAGCCTCTGCTTGATTTAACTCTCGTTTCGCCATATCTAATCCTTCTTCGCTTTTTTATCTGCAACATGCCCGTGAAAGGTACGAGTTGGAGAAAACTCTCCCAGCTTATGTCCTACCATTTCCTCTTTAATTTGTACTGGTATATATTTATGCCCATTATACACTTCTAAATTTACCCCTACAAATAGAGGTAAAATAGTTGATCTACGCGACCTGGTCTTAATAGGTCTGGTGCTACTAGACTGTATATACTTATTTATAGCATTAATTAAATATCCATCAACAAAAGGCGGTTTCCAAACCGATCTAGTCATCTTACCTAACTCCTTATTTTTCGTATCTTCGTTTTAATATAAATTTACCCGTAAGTTTATTTTTACGCGTTCTCTTGCCTTTAGTAGGCTTACCCCATGGAGTCACCGGATGGCGTCCACCAGAAGTTTTACCTTCACCACCACCATGCGGATGATCAACTGGATTCATTGCCACGCCACGTACAGTTGGTCTTACACCAAGCCAACGATTTCTTCCTGCTTTACCAATCACTACATTTTGATGGTCAGCATTAGATACAGCACCAATAGTCGCAAAACACTCAGCTTGAACCAGTCTTACTTCTCCTGATCTTAATCTTAATTGTACATAGCCAGAATCTTTTCCTAAGATTTGGATATAGCCGCCAGCAGCTCTTGCGATCTGACCGCCTTTACCAGGCTTCATTTCAACATTGTGTACAATAGTACCAACTGGAATAGCTTTTAACGGTAAAGCATTCCCAACTTTGATATCAGCTTTTTCGCCACTTATAACTTGATCACCTACATTTAATTTTTGTGGTGCTATTATGTAAGACAGAGTCTCATCTTGATATCTAATCAAAGCTATATGACAAGTTCTATTTGGATCATATTCAAGTCTTTCTACTGTAGCTGGTATGTCAGTTTTATTACGTTTAAAATCAATGACACGATATAACTTTTTATGACCACCGCCAATATGACGAGTGGTAATTCTACCTTTATTATTACGACCGCCAGTTTTGCTCAGTCCTACAGTTAAGGATTTTTCTGATTTACCTTTCCACAATTCTGATTTATCTATCTGTACCAATTGACGCTTAGAAGGTGTATCTGGCTTAAATTGCTTCAACATTATTTAATACCCCCGCTGATATCAATATGATTGTCTTTCATCAAGGTAACAATCGCTTTTTTATAATCATTCTTTTTTCCTAAAATACCACGAAAACGCTTTATTTTTCCTTGTATTTTGATGGTATTAACTGACTTGACTTTTACGCTAAATATTTTTTCAATTGCAGCTTTAATTTGTGATTTAGTTGCATTGCAATCAACTTGAAATACATATTTATTTTGTTCAGCCAATAATGTAGATTTTTCACTTATTATAGGGCGTTTGATTAAATCGTAATATAGCTCTACTTTCATTGTGCCAACCTTTGTGTAATCGTCTCAACAGCATCTTTAGTCAAAACTAGGTATTCATGATTTAAAATATCATAAACATTAATGCCCACAGTTGGAAGAGTGTCTATTAATTTTAAATTACCACTTGCTTTACAGAAATTACTATCCTTCTCTTTGTCAATACCTATAAATAGAGCCGATGATAATCCCATTTTTTGAATTTTTCCATTTAAATCCTTTGCCTTATATGTATCTAAGCTTAGATTGTCAACAAACAAAAGTCTTTTATCAGCCAATTTTGCTGATAATGCAATTTTTAGCGCCTTTTTTCTAATGGACTTAGGCATATCATACTCATGACTACGCACTACAGGACCGAATATAACAGCACCACCACGGAACTGAGGAGATCTAAGACTACCTTGTCTTGCGCGACCAGTGCCTTTTTGCTTATAAGGCTTTCTTGTAGTGCCAGAGACTTCACTAATAATTTTAGTTTTATGAGTACCAGCTCTTCTTTTTGATCTTTGCCATTCCACTATTCTATGCAATATATCTATTCTTATGGGCTCTGCAAATACAGCCGCGCTTAGATCTAAGCTTCCTACGATTTCATTGTTTAAATTTATTACATTAACTTTCACGACCATTACCTAAATTACTTCTGTTGTTAATATCTCTGCTATCACGTCGCTTGCTATTACTGCAGGATATGGGGCATTAGATGGTAATGCTCTTTTTACTGCATCGTTAATCACAACGTAAGAATTAACTGAACCAGGAACAGAGCCATGCACAGCCAATAATTTCTTTTCTTTATCAATCGCAACAATTTTAATGTTTTGTAGAGTAACTTTTTGTGCGCCCATATGACCAGCCATTTTTTTGCCTTTAAATACTTTACCAGGATCTTGTCGTTGCCCAGTAGAGCCATGCGATCTATGAGACACAGACACACCATGAGTCGCTTCGAGCCCTCTAAAATTATGACGCTTCATCACCCCTGCAAAACCTTTGCCAATACTTGTAGCAGTAATATCAACAAATTGCCCCTCAACATAGTGATCAACATGTATAAATGCACCAACTGGTACCAGAGCATCTTCTATAACCCTAAACTCGACTACTTTTTGCTTTGGACTAACGTCGGCTTTAGCGAAATGACCTTTCATCGACTTACTTACTCTGTTTTTCTTAGCATCAAATGCGCCAATTTGAACTGCAACATAACCATTTTTCTCCATGGTTTTTTGAGCTACTACTTGGCAATTATCTATAAGTAATAAAGTCACCGCTATACGATCACCTTTTGGATCAAAAATAGCCGACATGCCTATTTTTTTAGCTATTACACCTACTCTCATCTATCGTCACCTATTAACTTAATCTCAACATCAACACCAGAAGCTAAGTCAACTTTCATTAAAGCATTGACTGTTTGTGGCGTGGAATAACTAATTATTATCACTCGTTTATAACGACGTATCTCAAATTGTTCACGGGACTTTTTATTAACATGAGGAGAACGAGTTACAGTATATCTTTCTATAGAAACAGGCAGAGGAATAGGACCGCTAATTTCAGCACCAGTCCTTTTTACTGTGCTAACTATTTCTTTTGCAGCCTGATCAAGTAATGTATGATCAAACGCTTGTAATCTTATTCTTATCTTTTGCGCGTTCATTGTAAAATCCTACCGGGTCATTTATTTAATAATCTTCGATACTACACCAGCACCTACGGTTTTGCCGCCTTCACGGATAGCAAATCTCAAGCCATCTTCCATAGCAATTGGTGAGATCAGCTCAATCTTGAGCTTCACATTATCGCCAGGCATCACCATTTCTTTACCTT
>CAMDPW010000012.1 GCA_945905715.1 Rickettsia typhi | reverse complement strand
ATAATAGTCCTCAGTAATCATTTTTTCAGCACTTAATTCTTTATTTAGACTTTTATCAATAACGTTTAAAACAAAAAAGTCTTTTTCATTACACTTAAGCTTCATTTTAAAAATTTTTGTATGCTGCTTATCTTGAGGAGGTCGCACCCTATCATCTAGACCATGTTCTGCTGGTGTAGATGGAGTATAATACGCATGTACCTGATAACCTTGTAGAGTTAGTTTACATGCTATATCTATATGATTTAAACCGACCAACATCAGTAAATCATTTTCTGTACTGGAGCTTACTATTTGATCAACCATAAATTGGTCGCGTTCTGTCTTTGCTTTTATTTGCTCTGCAGTTGTGGCTTTTTGCGGCATGTCTACAGCTTTGAATGCGATTTGGTATTTTGATAAAGACTCTAAAAAAACTAGATACTCTTTTTGAGCTGGTAACTGATTATATAGTCGTAATTGTAGTATAGTAGCATCATTTAGATCGCCATCGAGGTTTAGCCCTGTTTTTATCAATGACTCTACTGACAAAATTTGCTGTATTGTCAAATCTTTAGTGTCAGTTACTGGTTGTTTTGCGCAAACAGTTTTGACACTTGAAGATATTTGCTGTATTGCCCAATCTTTAGTTTCAGTTATTGGTTGTTCTGCGCAAAAGGTTTTTACATTTTGTTTCTTAAAAAATGGTAGTAGCTCCCTCATAGTTTTGGTTGGAAGAGGATCATAGTGCGCTTCAAAAAAAATAAATATTTTCTTATGCTGTGCAGATGCCATTGGGTAAACTCCTCTTCGTTAAGTTAAGAATAAATCAATTTATTAACAGTACTGTAAATTAATTTTAATATCTTGTAAAGATATTAGTTTATTCTTAACTTAAACTAATGCGAAACTTACGCAATTATCAAGACAGAGTCAATTAAGTGAAGTGTGGAGTTTTGGAAGCAGTATACTAGCCTTTAATCCTCCAAGCTTACTCTTTGATCACACAATGTTACCACCATGTCCGAGGATGACATCTTAAGAGATTGAAAGACCAAGAGCAATTCCACCTGTTGCTTGATTTCGTGAATATTCAATGTGATAACATGGCTGAAATACTTTTTTTACGTTCTTGTTTTTCAATGCCTGGACCATCATCAATATCTATTACTATAAAATTTTCCTTTTTATAAAGATTAATTTCAATCGCGTTTGCAAAACGAGAGGCATTGTCAACAAGGTTTTGTATAGCTCGTTTAAATGCATTTATTCCAACATTAAAGCTGATTTGCTCGTTATTAATAGTAGTATTTTATATTTGAATGTTTGTATTTAACGATCATTTCTCTCGATAGATTACCCAAATCTATTTTACTAGTGCGATAAGAGCCTTCCTCTCTGACAAAATCAAGATAGTCATTAATGATGTTTCCCATGTCTTGAATATCATGATTAATTTCTTGAATAGCTTCGCTTTGCTTCATTATAGCTAATTGTAATTTAATATGTGTAATTGGAGCACGTAAGTGATGAGAAACACTTGCCAATATTTCAGTTCTTTGTTTTATTTGATTCTCAATACATTGTTTCATTTCTAGAAATGCTCCGCCAACTTTGCGTACCTCAATCACTCCTTCTGGTTTGAAACTATCAATTGATAAGCTAGTACCGGATTTTAGCAGCGACGCTTAATTTTGTAATTGAGCGAATTTGATTCTTGGAGAATATAATACTAAAGACCAATAAAACTGCTATTGTTCCTAACATCCACAAGATGAATATGTATTTAGTTGGAGTATAAAGTTTACTGCACGGCACTGCAAAAATAATATATTATCTAATCTTCTAAATTGAGGTATGTGTTCATTAAAATGAAAGTTACTATAAATAATAATAACCTAATTTTTATTACAAAACGCTGTATAATCAGAGTGTAAAAAAAGTCATAGTTTACGACTAAAAAGTTGTGATTCACTTCTTGAGCGCCTTGATTTTTAGGTAATGAATAATACAAATAACACTACTACAGGTAATAGTTGGAGTATAAAAAATAGCATTTCGTCTATTTCTAAGAATTTAACAACAAAATAAATGTCTATATCTTATAGACTAATACATATTTTAATTAACAGTAGATCCTTGATCTTTTTGTTGCATGTACAGACTAGCAAAATCAATTGGATTTATCATCAATGGCTGAAAGCCGCCATCTCTAGTTATATCAGCTATAACTCTTCGTGCAAATGGAAAAATCAAACTTGGACAGTATATTAGTAAAATTTGCTCTTTTTGAGCTTCTTCTTGAAGATTAGTTAAAGAGAATAGACCGGAATATAGCAACTCTACTACAAATAGGTTATCACCTTCATTGCTAGCTTTGGCATTAATATTCAAAGTAACTTCATAATTATTGTCTGTTATTTTCTGTACGTTAATATCAACGGACAAATCTATTTTTGGAGGAGTTTTAATATCTGCTAAGGCAAGTGGAGATTTCGGACTTTCAAAAGATAAGTCCTTGACATATTGAGCATTGATTACTACCTGAGGTTGCTTTTCTTGCACGCTTGTTTGTTTGTTATCTTTGTTCATTTTATTATCCTAAACTTAACATAAATTTTTTTTGATATTACAATGATCAATACTATAAGGTCAAGAATAATTGGCTATTTAATTATTATTGTGTAATAATAACCCAAAATTAATATCTGTCCATTGCAATTCATTAAAAATAAGCTAATTTTGTGAAAAAAAACTCAAACTTAATAACAATTGTTGATGTTGGTGATACTAAGATTGTTTGTTTGATAGCCAAAGCAAGTCATACAGGAGAAATCAGCATTATTGGTGCTGGACATCAAATCTCCGAAGGTTATAGATCAGGCTCTATAGTTGATATGAAAGCTCTGAGGTCATCTATTGTTGCGGCAATTTATGCAGCAGAACAAATGGCTTCAATAAGTGTGGATAGCGTTATGGTTAATCTATCTAGCTCACTTACTAAATCTTTTGTTTCTCAATCTCAGGTTAATTTGTTAGGAAGGCAGATTTTAAATAGTGATATACGTAGACTGATCAATCTCTCGTTAGATAAAGTTGATCATTCTAAGGAAGAAATCGTGTATTTCTCACCTTTAAATTATGCTGTCGATAATTTTAAAAATATACAAAATCCAGAGTTTATGTTTGCTAATAGCGTTAAGATAAATACATGTATAACTACTATCCCAAGCAATGTGCTAGTTAATTTTGCTAGTTGTTTTGCTGGATGTCACATTAAAATAGCAGACTTTGTTTTGACTTCATATGCTTCTGCTATTGCGTGTGTGTTGAAGGACGAGATGACCAGGGGAGCATTGCTTATAGACATAGGAGGAGGCTCAACTAGTTTTTGTGTATTTGAAGATGAGCGCTTACTATTGGACTGCACCATTTCAATAGGTGGTAAAAATATTACTAAAGACATCGCTAATTTCTTTTCTATAAATACTGCAGAGGCAGAAAGGATTAAAGCTATATATGGAAGCGCTGTGAATTCTTATGTCGACGAAGATAAGACTATATTAATAAAGCAATTTAGCGAAGATCTGAATCAAGAACCAAACTCTATTAAAAATTCCTTACTAAATGAAGTAATAATCGCAAGAGTTGAAGAAATATTTGAATTAGTGAAGAAGAGCGTTCTAAAACATGGGTTTAAGAACATAAGCAAAAAGGCTGTTATTATAACAGGCGGGACAAGTCAATTACCATGTATTGTAGAAGTTGCTAGCAAAGTGATTAATGCTAAGGCTCGTCTAGGATTGCCTCGTATTTCTATGATTGATACAAATTATACTCGCGATCCTGCTTTTTCAACTGGCATAGGCATGATTAAATATTATTACATGTCAGAATACCAAAAACAAAAACATATCAATAAGAACGCCTCTGTTTTTAGCAAAATAATAGCTTGGTTGCAACGTAATTTCTAGGTTAGTAGTAAACTTGATAATAAACTTATTTAAATAATATTACAAAAATGATTACTATTACAGATTTGGCCATGAGTTATGGCCCCAAATTACTATTTACTGAAGTAAACCTTAATATCAATAAAGGCAATAGGTATGGTTTAGTTGGCGCTAATGGTGCAGGAAAAACTACTTTTATGAGAGTGGTTGGAGGGGAAGAAGAAGCAAGCTTTGGAGAAGTCAGTTTAATTAAAAATACTAAAGTTGGTTGGTTAAAGCAAGATCAGTTTCGTTATGAAAATGTTTATATTATCAACGTAGTTATAGCAGGAAAAGAGAAGCTTTGGAACGCTTTGCAAGAAAAAGAAGCTATATTAGAGCGCAATGAATGGAACGATAAATTAGGCTTTAGGCTTGGTGAATTAGAAGAGACAATCCAGGATCAAGATGGTTACAATGCAGAATCTTTTGCAGCTGAGTTGCTTGTTGGTTTGGGTGTAAATGAAGAGTATCACTACCAGCCTTTATCGGCCTTATCTGGCGGATATAAGCTAAGAGTACTACTTGCGCAAAGTTTATTTAATAATCCAGATGTATTGATGCTTGATGAACCTACCAATCACTTAGACATACTTTCTATTTACTGGCTAGAAAATTATCTGAAACAAAAATTTAAGGGAGCTCTAGTATTTATTTCCCATGATGTAGCTTTTCTTAACAATGTCGCTACTCATGTCTTGGATATAGATTATGGTGAAATTAGGCGATATACCGGAAATTATAATTGCTTCTTAGAAGAGAAAAAGGCTGTAATGGAGCAAAAGCTTAATGAGCGCATCTATGTTGAAAAGAGAATTGCGCAAATGATGGTGTTTGTTGATAAGTTTAGGGCATCAGCAAGTCGTTCTAGGCAAGCATTGTCTAGAGAAAAGCAAATTAGCAAAATGGAGATACCAGATCTCTTAAAGAGCTCTCGTGTTAGTCCAAATTTTGATTTTAAAACAAAAAGACCATCAGGAAAAGTTGTGGTAAAAATAGATGGACTAGCTAAAAGTTTTGCTGAGAAACAAGTGTTAAGTAAAGCTAGTTTTGCTATCACTAGGGGTGAAAAAGTTATTATTATTGGTCCTAATGGCATAGGTAAATCTACTTTGCTTAAAATTATTTTAGGCAAATTACTAGCAGATGATGGCACTTATGAATGGGGTTACGAAGCTCAAATTTCATATTTTGCCCAAGATCATCATGAGCTACTAAATGAAAATATTACAGCTTTTGACTGGTTGTCAAGACAGACTGAAAAAGAGTTGGTTGGTAAAATTCGTAGCGTAATGGGCCAGATGTTATTTCGGCAAGATGAGGCTCATAAGAACATTATGAGTTTAAGTGGTGGTGAAGGTGCGCGTTTGTTATTAGCAAAAATTATACTTGAGGAGGGCAATGTTCTGATTCTTGATGAGCCAACTAACCACTTAGATATAGAGGCTAAAGAAGCTCTTAAAAAAGCTTTAATAAAATATAATGGCACGTTAATTATGGTTACCCATGATCGTGATTTTGCTGGTGGTATTGGGACTAGGGTTATAGCGCTCTCAACAAAAGGCTTAACTGACTTCAAAGGCAAATACTCAGAGTATCTAGAAAGACATAGAAATGATTATTTAAATAGAGAATGGACTATAAAAACTAAGTTATAATCTTTGTCTGACTTTATTAAGTTTATCTAACTTTTCTTCTAGATGATTTAAACTTATTAATTGAGCATTTTGAACCTCTAGCAATATTTTCATTTGTTCAACAATTAGTAAGTCTACTTTACTATTTAGCTCTCTGATTTGTAGTTCAGCTTTTAAATTAATTACATATTCGTGCTCACTTCTTTTTCGCTCTTTATCTGCATGTCTGTTCTGGCTCATTAAGATAATAGGAGCTTGCAATGAAGCTAGACACGACAGTACTAAGTTCAGTAAAATATAAGGGTAAGGATCAAAAGCTGAACTGCTAAGTATTTTGTTTATACACATCCATGAAACGAATATTATAGAGAATATTATTATAAATCTCCAACTACCACCAAAAGTAGCAACTAAGTCAGCCAACCTCATGCCAAAAGTTAATTTTTCTTGCTTATATTCATGAAAAATCTTACTTACTAACGCTTCTTTTTCATGTAAACTTTCAATTACAATACGATTCAGATGGGCGATGTGCTTGTTTTCTTCGTCAATAAGTTTGGTTATATACTTTGCGTTATGATTACACTCTTTCTTCATTTTTACTCATGCTTTGTATTTAATCTAGTACTTAAGATTCTAACTTTAATAGCAAATAAATCAACAAATAGATTGAACGATAGTAATCAGCATTTGGATTATAAGGTGGTTTTAATACAAATTCTTGACCATTAAGCTAATATTATCTAGAATGTCTTTATAACTACATAAATATACAGTATAACAAAAAGGTCTCTAGTGAATCAGCATATAGTACAATCTTATGACCAAGAACTGCATCATTTAACAGATTCGATTGTAGCAATAGGAGATCTAGTGAAGGCTATGCTTTTAATTCAAAAAAAAGCTATTCATGCGCCAGGTATTAATTACACTCCTGAAGCAGATGCTTTAGATCTTAAAATTAACAAATACGACTTCGAAATCGAACAGTTGGCGACTATTTTGATCGCAACTAGACAACCCCTTGCTATAGACCTCAGACAAATTACATCTGCCATTAAAATTGCAGTGATAATGGAGCGCATGGGCGATCTTTCCAAAAATATTATTTGGCGTATATCAACTGTAAATAATATTCTGCATGACGATGTTTTGGCTGATATTAAAAAAATGACAAAAATATTGATTGCGATGTTAGAGAAAATATTAAGATCAGTTAAAACGTTTGATGTTAATTCTGCTTTGTCGGTCATTGAGCAAGATGCACATATAGATTCAATATATTTAAGCTTAATTAATAGACTGTCAGAAATAGCTCTGACTAACAAAAACATGACTAAATCGATAATGCAATTAGTGATTGCTATCAAGAATATGGAAAGGCTTGGTGATTATATCGTTAAAGTGTCCAAGATTCTTTATTACATAGTAACTGGCGATATCATCGCTACACGGTCTGCGTAGAAATATAAGATGCAATTTGTTCAGAATAATAAAAAACCAATTATTCTATGTATTTTAGATGGATGGGGCATAGCACCTCAAAAAACTTCTTCTTTGAGCAACATAAACAACGCTATTATTGATGCTAATCCTAAGTTTTATAATTATCTACTAGCAAATTATCCACATTCTCAGCTTTTAACTTCAGGTGAAGATGTTGGTTTACCACCAGGACAAATGGGCAATTCTGAAGTAGGTCATATGACCATTGGTAGTGGAAGAGTCATATGCCAGGATTTGCCAAAGATTAATAAAGCTATTCGTACTGGCGACATCAATCAAAATCATGATTTGAATAAATTGCTATCAAACTTGCAACAAAGTAATAAAGCTTGTCATATAATGGGATTAGCTTCTGACGGGGGAGTTCATGCTCATATTGAGCATTTAATTTTTCTAGCAGAGTTTTTAGCACAAAACAATATAAAAACTTACTTACATCTTATAGCTGACGGTAGAGATTCTTCACCTAAGAGTGGTAATAAATTTATTCAACAAATAGCAACGCAAATCAAAGATAAGGATTTGATTTCTATAGCTACCATAAGTGGTCGCTATTTTGCTATGGATAGAGATAAACGATTTGATCGTACTCAAAAATATTACGACGTTATTACGCTAGGTAGCAATAAAACTTTTAACGATCCTTTAGTAGCCATACAGGCAAGTTATGCGCAAGAGATAAATGATGAATTTATATTACCGCAAGCAGCTTTCGATTATTTTGGGATGGAAGATAATGATGCGTTGCTCATGGTTAACTTCCGAGCTGATAGAGCCAGACAGATTATACTTGCTTTAGGAGATACAGCCTTTTCTGATTTCAAAAGAGAAAAAATTATCAAATTTTCTTCTATTATCACTATGGCTGAATATTCCAAGAAAATTAGCTCTTTTGCTTCGGCTATCTTTCCTACGCAAATTATACACAATACTCTAGCAGAAATTTTAGCTTCGTACAACCTTAAGCAACTAAGAATAGCTGAAACTGAGAAGTATGCACATCTAACTTTCTTTTTTAATGCTGGTATAGAAACTCCAGTTAAAGGAGAAGATAGAATATTGATTAGCTCTCCTAAGGTTGCAACATACGATCTAAAACCAGAAATGTCAGCATTCGAACTAACAAACAAGTTACTAGATAGCATAGAGAGTAATAAGTATGACTTTATACTTGTAAATTTTGCCAATACGGATATGGTTGGTCATACGGGAGATTATCATGCTACTGTTAAGGCGGTCCAAGTAGTAGATAAATGTTTAAAAGCAATATATACGGTTTTGTGTAGGGTTGGAGGTATTTTAATTGTTACTGCTGACCACGGTAATGCAGAACAAATGTTTGATGAAATAAATAATACTGTACACACTTCTCATACAACTAACTCTGTACCGTTTATTATAGTCGGCTCGTCTATAAAAAAGTTACAAGTTATTGATGGTAGCTTAGCAGATATAGCGCCCACTATACTAACTCTTTTAGATTTGCCAATTCCACAAGAAATGACAGGAAAAAATTTAATTATTGCGTAGTTTAAGTATGAAATACCTAATGAGTAATTTAAAAAGCCTATTAGTAGCTATAGTTTTAGCGGTAATTTTTCGTTCAGTATTATACGAACCTTATCTTATACCTTCTGGGTCTATGATACCAACTTTACTCATTGGTGACAGGGTCTTTATTTCAAAATTTGAATATGGTATTAGCAAGTTTTCCTTTCCATTTGCACCACCTATTTTTGAAGGCAGAGTATTAGAATTTAATCAACCTCAAAGAGGCGATATTATAGTTTTTAAGCAGAATAATGGCGATGATTACATAACTTATATAAAAAGGTTGATAGGTTTGCCAGGTGATACTATTCAGATGATTAGTGGAGTGCTTTATATTAATAATAAGGCTGTGCCAAAAGCTGAAATTGAGGAATTTGATAATGAAGGCATTAAAGTGCCACAGTTTATTGAAACATTACCTAATGGTGTCAAATATCGTAGTTTAGATATAAAACATTCATATTCAGATAATACTCAAGTTTATACCGTGCCTTATGGTCATTATTTCTTTATGGGAGATAATAGAGATAATTCTAGAGACAGTAGAGAATTAGCAGGCATGGGTTTTGTACCAGCTGAAAATATTTTAGGCAAAGCTAAAATAATCTTCTTCTCTACCGCCGCTGAATGGTATGATATACCAGGATGGTTTACCAAGTTAAGATATGGACGTCTGTTTAGATTAGTTAATTTAGTCTGATGAAAGAATTGACTCTCTTATTAAATTACCAATTCACGAATGCTAGCTTGCTTTCACAAGCTCTAACACATTCTAGTGTTTCCCAAAATTACTATCAGACTAAAATACCTAACTACGAAAGATTAGAACTATTAGGTGATAGCGTTCTATCATTGGTGATTACAGAGCTATTATTGCAAAAATATCCCGACGATGACGAAGGTTCATTAGCAAAAAAAAGAGCAGCTTTGATTTGTGGTAATGTTTTATACGAAATTGCAATTCACCTTGGAATTCAGCAATATATTATTATGTCAGAAGGAGAGTCAAAAGCTGGAGGCAAAACTAATATAAGGATTCTAGCAAATGTAGTGGAATCTATTATTGGCGCTATGTATTTAGATGGTGGGCTAGAGGTCTGCAAGAAATTTATTCAATTTTTCTGGGAAGAGGCTATAATTAATACTGCTGTAACACCAACTGATCCTAAGGCGTATTTGCAAGAGTGGGCACAAAAACAGGGTAAGACTATACCAAATTATCTCATAATAGAACAAGAAGGTCCTGCCCATAAACCTATATTTACTATAGAAGTCACGGTTGAAGGAGTGCCAAAGTTTCAAGCTCAAGGGCCTTCAAGGAAAGTTGCTGAGAAACTAGCTGCCGAGCAATTAATTACACATATCAATAATAAAAGAGATGACTCAGGAAACTAACGCTAGAACAAATTGGATCACTTTTATCGGCTCTCCTAATGCCGGTAAATCTACTTTACTCAATAAATTAATTGGTACTAAAATCTCAATTGTTTCGCCCAAAGTACAGACCACGCGTACTGTACTTAAAGGTATTAAAGCAATTGAAAATACACAATTAGTTTTTACTGACACTCCTGGTATTTTTCAAAAAGCTAAAAGTAAACTTGAAAAATATATGCTACATTCTGCCTGGGGTAGCGTACAAGAGGCTAATCAAGTTTGTTTATTGATTGATTGTACAAGATATGACAATTCAGACAATCAGTATCTCTTGAGTCAATTAACTGAACAGGAATTTAAAGTTGTTTTAGTACTTAATAAGATAGATTTGATAGAAAAGAAATTTTTGTTACCACTGACCCAAAAATTAAGTCAAAGTCATGATATTTTTCAAAAAATATTTATGATTTCAGCATTGCAGGATGATGGTGTAAAAGATTTAGAAGAGTATTTTATCCAGAATGCTAAACCAAGTCCTTGGCTCTTTAACAAAGATGATATTACTAATGCTCCAATACGATTTTTAGCTGCTGAAGCTATAAGGGAGAAGATTTTTTTTCATACTAATCAAGAGCTTCCATATAATATAGCCGTTGAAACAGAATCTTGGGAAGAGACCGCTAAACTTACTTCAATTAATATAACTATTAAAGTGATGAAATTGAGTCATAAGAAAATTATTATTGGCAAAGGTGGTCAATTAATTAAGAAGATCGCTACTCAAGCAAGAAAAGATATAGAAGCATTGTTATGTAAGAAAGTTTTTTTGACCTTATTTGTGAAGGTAACGGATTGGGATAAAAATATTCAAGAGTCAGTTAGTTTTTAAAGAGTATCTTAAAAAGATTTAATCAAGAAATGTTGAAAAGCTATATAAGAATACATACATTGATACTAGCATACGTTAACTAATAAAATGGAGATCAATAATGATTAAAAAAGAAACTAGACAATTTGGTGCGGAGGTGGGAAAAATACTACATTTAATGATTCATTCATTGTATACCAATAAAGATATTTTTTTAAGAGAATTGATTTCTAATGCTTCTGATGCATGTGATAAATTAAGGTATGAATCAACTCAAAAACCTGAGCTTGCAACTAGCTCTCAGTTAAGAATTACTATTTCTACCAATGAAGAGGCGCGTACTATAACGATAAAAGATAATGGCATAGGGATGAGCAGAGAAGAGCTAATAGAGAATCTTGGCACTATTGCTAAATCTGGTACCCAAAACTTCCTAGAGAAATTGTCAGGAGATACAAAAAAAGATGTATTATTAATAGGCCAGTTTGGCGTTGGTTTTTACTCTTCTTTTATGGTCGCAGATGAAGCGTTAGTTACCTCGCGCAAAGCTGGAGAAGAAGAAGTTTGGGTGTGGAGTTCTAAAGGTGAAGGAGAATTTACCATAGAAAAAACAGAAAAAGAAATGGAGCCTGGAACAGAAGTTACTTTAAAGTTGCGCTCAGGAGAAGAGGTATATTTAGATAAATTCAGGATTACTCATATCGTTCATACTTATTCAGATCATATATCTGTGCCAATCGAATTAATAGAAGATAAGGAAAAAATAACAATATTGAATAGCTCGTCCGCTCTATGGACTAAGCAAAAATCCGAGATTAGCGAAGATCAGTATAGTGAGTTTTATAAAAAAATAGCTCATGCTGGAGATACGCCGTGGATGGTATTACATAATAAAAATGAAGGGGCAATAGAGTATACAAATTTACTATTTATACCATCAACTAAAACTTTCGATTTGTTTCATCCAGATAGAAAATGTAGAGTTAAATTATACATAAAACGTGTTTTTATTAATGATGAGGAAGTCAATGTGATACCTCAATATTTAAGATTTTTACGTGGAATAGTAGACTCAGAAGACTTACCTTTAAATATAAGTCGAGAGACTTTACAGCATAATGTCATTATAGACAAGATAAGTAAATCCATAGTGAAACGAGTAATATCAGAATTAAGCAAAAAGCTCAATGATGATAAAAAATCATATTTAGAATTCTGGCGTAATTTTGGTGCCGCTCTTAAAGAGGGGCTTTGTGAGTCGCTTGACGCGTCTACACAGTTACTAGATATATGCCTATTTAAAAGCGCTAAAACAGGAGAATTCATTTCTTTAGATGAGTATGTAGCAAATATGAGACCTGGTCAGGAATCGATTTATTACTTAAGTGGTGGAGAAGACGATAACAAGGTCCTCAGTCATCCGCAACTAGAGGGGTTTTTGCAGAGAGATATCGATGTTTTACTATTTACAGATACTGTGGATGATTTTTGGATAAATGTTAATCATGAGTATAAGGGCAAGTCTATTAAATCAGTTACAAGATCTGATATTGATTTAGATAAAGTTGAAATAACAACAGACAGTATAGAAGGAGATTTATCAAAAGATAGTGAACAGAGCATTGAAAAGTTACTAGAGTATTTTAAACAAAATCTTCAAGGGCTAGTCAAGGATGTAAAAGTGTCTGGTAAATTAACTGATAGCGCTGTATGTTTATCAGTAGCAGATGGTGCAATGGATATTAGGATGGAGAGGTTCTTAATTGAACAAAAACAATTAAAAACTGCCTCTACTAAAATACTCGAACTAAATTTAAAACATAAAATTATAAAGAGGATAATGCAGGATATTACCCAAGATCATACCGATGAACAAACTGAGAGGTTAGTAAAGATGCTGTTCGATGAAGCTTGTATTATTGAAGGCGAACCAGTACATGATCCAAGAGATTTTGCAAATAGAATGAATCAATGTTTGGAAAACATGTTACGAATTTAGGATGGTAGGATGAATTTTAATCCTTTTATTGATCTTATAATCAAGGTCTTAGATTTATATAATAGCGTTCTTACGGTATGGGTAATTCTTAGTCTTTTAATATATTTCGATATTATCAATAAGTACCAACGTATTGTTTATAAAGTGATGTATTTTTTAAATGGTATGATTCAACCTATTCTAGATAAAATTAGAAAAGTTATACCATCAATCGGCGGCTTAGATATAGCA
Source organism: Rickettsia typhi (assembly GCA_945905715.1). GTDB lineage: Bacteria > Pseudomonadota > Alphaproteobacteria > Rickettsiales > JABSSG01 > JAGVLN01. The sequence goes on along the minus strand of CAMDPW010000012.1, from coordinate 26,101 downwards.
GTGATAATTTTATATCTATTAATTAAATTTATAATTAGTATACTATATACTTATTTTTATCATTGAATTTAATGGTCTGATGGCATTGTTGATAATTATTTTTTTAATGCTGTATGCAGTTGTTGTGTATTACGTCGCTAGATTCGTCATTGTTCTAAAATTTAAAAAAAGAAAGACCAGACTTGTTAATCAACTAAAATACTATGGGTATTATGCTTTAACTTTAAGTTATACGGTGAGTACTTTCATAGCTGGAATATTAGTATTGCTTTATAATCTGGACTGTCTTATTCACACACATGGTCAATTACTCATTATAATAGTTAGTAACTATATAATCATTTCTTTGATAGTGATGTACGCTACTAATCCAGAGCTAGAAGTAAGAAATTATTTTGAACATAACATAAAATTAGTTATGCTATGTGTTTCGAGTGTATCTTTTGTTATTACAATTTTAATCATTGCTTCAGTTTTATTTGAAACCTATAAGTTCTTTAAAATAGTATCGATCACAGATTTCTTGACTAGTATGCATTGGAGTCCAAGTGATGATGTGCAAAATGCCAATTTAGGTAAAAAATTTGGTATTATTCCTTTATTAGTCGGCACATTGTTGATTACATTCATATCGCTAGTTGTTGCAACTCCTATAGGAATATTTTCTGCAATATTTCTTTCTGAATATACCGATAATAAATTACGTTTTCTGCTAAAGCCAATAGTAGAAATGCTTTCTGGTATACCGACAGTTGTGTATGGTTATTTTGCGGCGCTATACATGGGACCATACATAAGAAATGTAGGAGAAAGTTATCATTTCACTGTTTCTTCAGAAAGCGCCCTGGCAGCAGGAATTGTACTAGGAGTAATGGTCATACCTTATGTTATTTCTTTGGCCGATGATATGTTCAAATCAATACCTGACAGTATTAGAGAGGCCTCTTTTGCTTTAGGAGCAACAAAATTTGAAACTATTATCAAGATCGTTGTACCAGCTGCTAAGTCTGGTTTAGTTGGAGCAGTAATGCTAGCATTCTCACGAGCAATAGGCGAAACCATGATTGTTACTATGGCATCTGGTTTAATGGCAAGACTAACTTTTAACCCGTTGGACTCTGTTACAACTGTCACTGCCCAGATAGTGTCGATTCTAACTGGTGATCAAGAATTTAATAATATTAAGACTTTAGCAGCTTTTGCCTTGGCATTTACTTTGTTTTGTCTAACACTAATATTGAATTTTTTTGCACATAATTTTATGATAAAATATCAGAATCAATTTAGATGAGTAGTTTTAGACTAAAAAGAAGAAAGTTTTTTGACAAAGCATTTAAAATTATATGCAATGTATCGTGTGTGTCGTCATTTCTGTTTTTGGCAATGTTTTTGAGTGTTATTGGCATAAAGGGATTTCATGGTTTGTTTATTACAAAAATCCAGGTTGATTTAACAATTCCTGCTATTATTTCAACCAAAGAACAACAAATAAGAGAATATAATCAGATTATTAAGCAATTTTTAGTGAAAACTACAAATATTCAAATTAGTGATAATGAACTAAATTCCATAGTCAGTATTGATGCGCCTTATCAAATATTTAATTTTGTAAATAATCATCCTGAATATTTAGGGAAAAAGCATACTTTTTGGATAAGCAGTTCTGCGAATGTTTATCAATATTTCAATACTCATACTCATGTTATTTTAGAAGATGATACAACTCAAATAATTATTGAACTTGTAAAAAAAGATCGAGTGGCAAATTTCTTTAATTGGCAATTTTTTGTTAGTAGTGATTCAAGCGAACCTGAATTAGCAGGTATAGGCGGCAGTATACTTGGCTCTTTAATGATGATTGCTATATGTTTTTCTATAGCATTTCCCTTGGGGGTAATAACGGCCATATACTTAGAAGAATTTGCTCCTAAGAATTTCATTACGAAGATTATTGAAGTAAACATTAGTAATTTATCAGCTGTGCCATCAATTGTGTTTGGATTGCTAGGTATGACAATATTTATTGCTTTTAGCAATTTGCCTAGATCTTCTGCGCTTGTAGGTGGCTTAACTTTGGCAATTTTAATATTGCCAATTATTGTTACAACTACTAGACAAGCATTTAGCGTTGTATCAGTTTCAATCAAAGATGCTGCGCTTGCATTGGGAGCGTCTAAGTTGCAAATAGTTTTCCACCATTCTTTACCTATAGCACTTCCTACGATTGTGACTGGGGCAATATTAGCGATATCTAGAGCACTAGGTGAAACTGCTCCTCTTATAATAATAGGTATGGCAGCTTTTATTACTAGTATACCCAAGACTATAATTGCACCAGCCACGGCTCTGCCTGTGCAGATATATTTATGGTCAGGGAATCCTGATAAGATTTTTGCAGAAAAAGCTTCATTAGCGATAGTTGTGTTACTTGTTATGTTGTCAGTAATTAATTTCATTGCTATTCTTATAAGAAAGAAATATTCTGCGAAATTGTAACTCACGAGGTATATGTCAAATTCAGAAGTTAAAATATTGTCAGAGAACCTAAATTTATTCTATGGGGATAAGCTGGCTCTTTTTGATATTAATATTGCTTTAGAAAAAAATAAAGTTACCTCATTAATTGGCCCCTCTGGATGCGGTAAGTCCTCTTTTTTACGTTGCATAAACCGCATGAATGACACCATAAAAGATTGTAAAATCACTGGCAAATTATATATTGACAAGCAAAATATATATAACAAATCTCTAGATGTAGTGCAGCTAAGAACTAAAGTTGGCATGGTATTTCAAAAGCCTAATCCTTTTCCAAAGTCTATATACGAAAATATAGCATATGCTCCAAGAATTCATGGTATGGTTAAAAATAAAAAATCAATGGATAAAATTGTCGAGAATAGCTTAATAAAAGCAGGGTTATTTGATGAGGTTCAGGATGATCTAAATGCGCTAGCTTTGAATTTATCTGGTGGTCAGCAACAAAGATTATGTATAGCTCGAACTATTGCAATTGATCCAGAAATTATTTTGATGGACGAGCCTTGTTCAGCTTTAGATCCAATTGCTACAGCTAAAATTGAGAAGTTAATTGATGAATTAAAAAAAAATTACACTATAATTATAGTAACGCATTCAATGCAACAAGCAGCAAGAATATCACAGAACACAGCTTTTTTCCATTTAGGAAGGATTATAGAGTATGGAAGCACGCAAGAGATTTTCACTAATCCTAAATCTAGACAAACTCAAAATTATATTACAGGTAGGTTTGGTTAATCTTTAGTTTATATATTATGTATTTTATATTTACTTCTGAATGAGAAGTGTTATCCTGCAAAACTAAGTAATTATTTTTAGCTCATTTAAAGTACAATGGTTTAACGTATGATACATTTGCCTCCAACAATACTAATTATTGAGCCAGATGTCGTTTTTAGAACTGGTATGTCCAATGCTCTAGAAAGGGCCGGCTTCACTGTGATGGCAGCAAGTGCAGGAGATGATGCTCTAAAGTTGCTTGATAGTATTCCAGAGTATCAAGTACCTAACATCGTGGTTATCAATTATCATTTATTTGGTTTGTCAGCGATTGAATGCTGTACTATTTTACGATCTAAAGAACTTACAAAAACAACTCAAATAATTTTAATCACAACTGAAAACGACGTGCTAGACAAAGTAAAAGAAATGAAAAATATGTTTGATGAATATCTAATCAGACCTTTTACGCAAAGTGATCTTGTTTTAAGAGTTAAATCCATACTAGGCAGAATAAAGCCAATCTTATTATCTAAAGTAATTGAATATAGAGATTTAAAAATAGACTTATCTTCTTTTAGAGTAATGCGCGGTAATAGAGTAATACACTTGGGTCCAACAGAATTTAAGATTTTACAATGTCTTATGGAGCTGCCGAATCAGATATTTTCTCGTGAACACCTAATGCGCTATGTGTGGGGACAAACTAGTGGCGTAGAAATTAGAACCATTGATGTGCATATTAATAGACTTAGAACCGCTTTAAAAAATCCAAATGAAGATTTGCCATTTGTCAAAACAGTTAGATCTGCTGGCTATTGCCTAAACTTGTCATGAGATAATAATTTAGAACAATCAATGCATAATCTAGATCTCGCAGACCAAACACATAGATACTCTTCCAAGAATCTAATCAAAAGATTATTTAAAACGTATCTTCTTAAATATTCTGAAAAAGTGTACTTGGCTATATTGTGTATGGTAATAGTGGCAGCCGCAAGTGCTTTTCATGTATGGCTTGTTCGACCAGCCTTAGATGGAATTTTTATTGGCAAGAACCGTGATTTATTAGTGTTCATACCTATTTTAGTTATAATCGTTGCTGTCGTTAAAAGCGTTGCTTCATACTATCAAAACTACCTAATTAAATTTGTAGGTCAAAGCGTAACTAACGATATTCAATTAGAATTATATCAACATCTTATCTATGCGGATATTGAGTTTTTAAAGAAACATTCTTCTGGTAATTTAATATCTAAATTCGTTAATGATATAACTAATCTGCGTAATTCTTTAGCTAATATTTTTACTAGCATTGCTAAAGAATTCTTAACAGTTATATTTCTTGTCGGAATAATGCTTTATAATGATCTTACCTTATCAATTGTAGCATTTATAGTGTTCCCAGTTGCTATTGTGCCAGTAATAAAAATGGGCAAAAGAATGAGGAAGATTGCTCATCAAACCCAGGACGAACTAAGTAACTATACTATCAAATTAGATGAAATCTTTCGTAATATACGCGTAGTTAAGTCTTTTTGCCGAGAGTTATATGAAATCAAATCCGCTAAAAAGGTTTTAGAGAAAATACTTAAATTTTACTCAAAAGCAATTAAAACCGATTCCTTGACATCGCCTTTAATGGAAATGTTAAGCGGCACGGCTATTGCAGCAGTAATCTGGTATGGGGGATTACAAGTATTAAATGGCATCACAAGTCCTGGTAGTTTTTTTTCATTGATAGTCGCCTTTGTTGCTTCTTATAAGCCAATTAAAAGTCTTGCAGATTTAAATATTTCTTTACAAAATGGACTTGCTTCCGCAAAGCGAGTGTTTGTTATCTTGGATATAAAAACAAGGATAGAAAATAGAGAATATAGTAGCGATCTTGTTGTTAAGCAAGGTGACATAGAATTTAAAAATGTCTCTTTTAGTCATAAAGATGAGCTAACCTTACATGGCCTATCTTTGAACATTAAAACAGGACAGCTTGTTGCTTTAGTTGGGGCATCAGGAAGTGGTAAATCTACTATTATTGATTTGATACTAAGGTTTTACGACCCTCTTTCTGGGTCAATTTATATTGATGATCAAGATATTAAAACGACCTCTCCTTTATCTATTAGGCGCTTAATATCTCTTGTCAATCAAGATGTTATGCTCTTTGATACCACGATTAAAGACAATATTCTATATGGAGATATTGATGCAACTTACAAAGAAGTAGAAGAAGCAGCAAAAATTGCTGCAGCTCATGATTTTATTATGGATCTCTCTGATGGGTACGAGACCAAAGTGGGACAGTATGGTGTAGAGCTGTCAGGTGGCCAAAGACAAAGAATATGTATTGCTAGAGCTGTGCTAAAAAAAAGTAAGATCCTAATTTTTGATGAAGCAACATCATCTTTAGATTTCATTTCAGAAGAACATATAAAAAACTCTATAGAATTACTAAGAAATAAGCGCACTATAATCGTTGTAGCACACAGGCTATCTACAATATTAGATGCTGATATTATATATGTGCTTAAAAAAGGAGTTATTGTAGAGGCAGGTAGTCATACACAATTATTGCAAAATAAAGGAGAATATTATAAACTGTATAATAAACAAGTCCAAGATCATCAAATTTCTTGATTAATTAGCTATTTTGTATATGAATTAATCATCATTAATAATAAGAAGGAGAGTATATTATGTTTTCTAATATTGCATTAGCAGCAGATGAAATAGCACAAAGTACAGGGTCTTTAATTGAAGGTTCGGCTTTAATGAATTTTGTGCCTATTATTTTGATTTTCTTAATTTTCTATTTCTTATTAATTAGGCCGCAAATAAAGAAACAGAAAGAACAGCAAGCACTCATAAACTCTGTGAAAAGCGGAGATCAAGTTATAATAGCTGGCGGTATAGTAGGTACTTATCTTAAGGAAGAAGGTAATATAGCAGAGATAGCATTATCTAAAGATGTGAGAGTGAAAGCTTTAAAAAATACCATAACTTCGGTATCGAACAAAGATAAAGTGAATGCTGTAACACCAAAAGAAAAAAACACTGAAGTATTAGCAGTTAGTGCAACTCAATCCACTACAAAAGCAAAGAAGACCAAATAAGATTTATGCAGATTTCTTATTGGAGAATAGCAATAATTTCAATGGTCTGTATTATAGGTAGTATTGTAGCTTTGCCAAATTTTATGACTAAGAATTATTCTTTCTTACCAAACCAACGAGTTAATTTTGGCTTAGATCTCAGAGGAGGTTCTTATTTATTGCTTAAAGTAGATTCTGAAATTTACTTAAAAGATCAGCTAGGAATTACCACGGACATATTGCGCAGAGAGTTGCGCAAAAATCAGATTGGTTATTTTAATTTAATTAATAACGGTAATAACCTAACGTTTAATTTACGTAATAATACAGACTCAAGTAAATTGTCTTCAGTGATTAAAAGTGTAAATAAAGATCTAAGTTATGACCACGATTCTAAGCGCGGTCATATAGTAAAAATCTTCTTTTCTCCTGATAAATTGAATGAATTACAAGATAGATTAATAGAGCAAGCAAGAGAAATTATCCGTATGAGAGTTGATGAATCAGGTACAAAAGAACCTTCTATACAAAGGCAGGGAAGGTTTAATATTCTATTGCAAGTACCAGGTTTACATGATCCAAGCGAGTTAAAAAGAATTTTAGGAAAAACTGCAAAAATGACGTTTCATTTAGTAGACGATTCTATCTCAGTAGATCAAGCTCTAAAAGGAGTAGTTTCACCAGGCTCAAGATTGATTTCTGGAGATAGAGATGAAAATGGTAACCAGTACTGGTACCTGATTAAAAATAAATCAATATTAAGCGGAGAGTTATTGTCTGATGCAAAAGCAACATTTTACAATGGCAAGCCGGTAGTATCGTTTTCTATGAATAGAGTGGGAGCAAAGCTTTTTGCAGATATTACTAAACAGAACGCAGGAAAAAAATTAGCAATAGTGATTGATAATAAACTAATTAGTGCGCCAGTAATTAGCGAGCCAATTTTGGGAGGAGCTGGCAACATACAAGGTAACTTTACTATTAATAGCGCAAATGAGTTAGCGTTGTTACTTCGCGCAGGCGCATTACCAGCTCCTATTACTATTGTAGAAGAAAGAACAGTTGGCCCTAATCTCGGAGAAGATTCGATTGTAGCTGGTACATTTGCTTCGTTTGTAGGCATAGGAGCAATCATCATATTTATGATTTTAATGTATGGGTTATTTGGAATTTTTGCGTCTGTAGCTTTAGTATTTAATATAGTGTTTATCATTGCTATTATGACTTCTATACAAGCAACCCTTACCTTACCTGGAATTGCTGGCATTGTCCTAACAATGGGCATGGCAGTCGATGCTAATGTCCTGATTTTTGAGAGGATAAGAGAGGAAACTGCACGTCAGTTGACTACTGTGTATGCTATAGATCAAGGTTTTTCACAAGCTTTTGCAACTATTCTTGACTCAAATCTTACAACTTTAATTGCAGCATTTTTTCTTTATGAATTCGGTTCAGGGGTGGTAAAAGGTTTTGCGGTGACTTTATCTATTGGTATAGTTTCATCAATGTTTACAACTATTAGTCTTACAAAATTCATGATAGTTACTTGGCTCACATTTCAGAAAAAACTAAGGTCGTTGCTCAAATAATCATTAGGCAAATTTTCCTTTATCCAAATATTGTCTTAGATATTGTCCAGTTAAGCTTGATTCAATTTGCACTATTTCTTCTGGCGTACCACAAGCAACTATTTTTCCACCCTTGTCTCCACCACCTGGTCCTACATCAATTATACAATCTGCAGTCTTAATCACATCCATATTATGCTCTATAACAACCACGGTATTACCTAGGTCTACTAGTTTATGTAAGACTTTGAGTAGTTTATTTATATCATCAGAATGCAAACCAGTTGTTGGCTCATCAAAGATATACAAAGTTTTGCCAGTGGAGCGTCTGGCTAATTCTTTTGCAAGTTTTACTCGCTGCGCTTCTCCACCAGATAGAGTGGTAGCTGATTGTCCTATCTTTATGTATCCTAAGCCTACGTTCATTAAGGCATCCATTTTTTCCTTAATAACAGGAACCTTATCAAAAAAACTGAGAGCGTCTTCCACAGTCATATCCAGTACATCAGCAATAGATTTATCCTTGTATTTTATTTCTAGAGTTTCGCGATTATATCTCTTATTTTTACATTCTTCGCAGGTCACATAGACATCTGGTAAGAAGTGCATTTCAATTTTTATAACCCCATCTCCCTGACAAGCTTCACATCTTCCACCTTTTACATTGAATGAGAAGCGACCAACTTTATATCCACGTGCCTTTGCTTCTGGTAAATTGGTAAACCAGTCTCGTATAGGACTAAAAACTCCAGTATAAGTAGCTGGATTAGATCTCGGAGTTCTGCCAATAGGTGATTGATCTATATCAATAATTTTATCTAGAAACTCGAGACCAGATATTGTATCATATTTACCAGGAATAACAGCTGTTTGCTCTAGCTTTTTAATTGCAGCCTTGTAAAGGGTGTGAATGATTAAAGTAGATTTACCACCACCAGAAACACCAGTGACACAAGTAAACGTACCAAGAGGAATTTTGATTTTAACGTTTTGCAGATTATTAGCACAAGCCCCAGTTAATTGAATGCAGCGATTGGTATGTCCAGAACGTCTTTGTTCAGGTATTGGTATAAATTTAATCCTTTTTAAATATTGTCCAGTGATACTGTTGGGACAATTTCTTACTTCTTCAGGAGTGCCATACGCGATGACTTCTCCTCCATGCACTCCAGCACCGGGGCCTATATCTATTAGATAATCAGCAGTTAGCATTGTTTCTTCATCGTGTTCTACCACAATTACTGTATTACCAAGATCACGCAAATTCTTTAGTGTTGCAATTAATCTTTTATTATCTGATTGATGTAGTCCAATCGATGGTTCATCTAGTACAAATAATACACCAGTTAATCCCGAGCCTATTTGCGAGGCCAATCTTATTCTTTGGCTTTCACCGCCTGATAATGTTCCAGAATTACGTGATAATGTTAAGTAGTCTAGACCAACATTTTTTAAAAACCTTACTCTCTCTTTTAGCTCTTTAATTACACGTTCAGCAATTTTGTTTTGCGTGTTGTTCAGTTTACTTGGCAAATGACAAAACCATTCCAAAATGTCAGTTATAGTTAATCTCGAAACTTCACCAATATGCAATCCAGCTATTTTTATACAAAGTGACTCAGGCTTAAGTCTGTATCCGTTGCAACCGCTACAATGTCTAGTTGATTGGAATTTTTCCATATCTTCTTTTGACCAGTAGTCGTCAGCGTCATGAAACTTTTTTTGCAAATCTGGTATCACTCCTTCAAATGATCTTCTTATCGTTTGTGACCGCGTACCGTCATTGAAGGTCATTTCAATTTCTTCTTCACCTGAACCAAATAGGATTATTTTTTGTATATCTTCAGGCAGCTTATCAAACTTTATGTCTAAGCCAAACCCATAATGTACACCTAAGCTCTGCAAAATTTGAGTTTGGTATCTTGATTTAAGGACTTCCCATGGAACGATTGCGCCCTCATTTAGTGATAATGAAGTATTAGGGATGACGAGTGCTTCATTGAAATAACGTTCAATTCCTATTCCTTCACATACAGGGCAAGCACCAAATGGACTATTAAAAGAAAAGATTCTAGGCTCAATTTCATCAATCTGAAAGCCAGAAATTGGGCAAGCGTATTTTTCAGAAAAAGTCAAAACGGTTTCAGAGTCTAGAATCTCAATATTAATAACTCCATTACCATATTTAAGTCCAGTCTCTATGCTGTCAGCTAGTCTATTATGCAACTCATCATTAATTGAGAGCCTATCCACAACTAGCTCGATGATGTGTTTTTTATTTTTGTCTATAGTCGGAAGATCATCCAACTCATGCAATATATCATCAATTTTTATTCTTTGGAAGCCGTGCTTTTTAAGAAGAATTAATTTTTTGTGATGTTCTCCTTTTTCTCCTTTTACTATTGGAGCTAAAATATGAATTTTAGTATCCTTAGGTAAGGCATTGATAGTATCAACCATCTGCGAAATAGTTTGGCTTTGTATAGGCAAACCAGTTACAGGGGAATACGGTATGCCGATCCTAGCATATAAAAGCCTTAGATAGTCATAAATCTCAGTTATAGTTCCAACTGTAGAGCGTGGATTCTTAGATGTTGTTTTCTGATCAATAGCAATAGCAGGCGAAAGTCCAGTAATATACTCGACATTTGGCTTATTTTGTAATTGAAGAAATTGTCTAGCATAAGAAGAGAGACTCTCAACATATCTTCGCTGACCTTCGGCATAAATTGTATCAAAGGCTAACGAAGATTTACCAGACCCACTCAACCCAGTAATAACTACAAGCTTATTTTTTGGTATTTCGACATTTATATTTTTAAGATTATGTTCTTTTGCTCCTCGAACTACAATTTTATTATCCATAAGCTGTGTTACTTTGTTTTTTTTGATTTACATATTTTGTACATATTATATGGTGTTAATAGCAATATAAAAAGGTTTTTTTCAATAATTGAGTGAAATGAGGTAAAAAATGGCAGGTAGCTTAAATAAAGTAATGCTTATTGGAAATGTAGGTAAGGATCCTGAAATCAGAACTACGCAAGATGGCAAAGAAATCGCTAATCTTGTACTCGCCACCTCTGAAACTTGGCGTGATAAAACTACAGGTGATAAGCGTGAAAAAACAGAATGGCATCGTATAGTGATTTTTTCCGAAGGGTTGGTCAATGTTGTAAAGAATTATGTTAAAAAAGGCTCTAAATTGTTTTTAGAAGGCAGTTTGCAAACCAGAAAATGGACTGACAATGCTGGTGTTGAGCGCTATACAACTGAAATAGTGATGCAAGGTTTTAATAGTAGTTTAGCCATGCTTGACAGTAGACATGGTGGTGCAGAAGCTGTTGTTGAGACCGAAAGATCCAAAGATAAAAGCTCCCCTGGTGATTTTTTGATGGAAGATTTAGACGATGAAATTCCTTTCTAGCGGCCAATTCAGCAAAAAAATCAGCGCAAGCCTACTGATTCATTTGTGGTATGTAGATATTGACAGAGTGTGTCCATGATCAACAATTCCTCTAGAGATACACCTTATCTTATTGAATGTCGCTAGTTGATTGTAAGATAGTTAATAGTGCTTATTTTTTTAATAAACGTTACAACACTAACTTTATTAATTGTAACAGTTCTCGGTAGCCAAAGTTTATTGATTGATACAAAGTCTTGAATTATTTATTTTTAGCTAATGGATGCATATTGTATACTACTGATTTTAGTCGGTCATTTGAAACGTGAGTGTAGATTTGAGTAGTGCAAATATCTTTGTGCCCAAGTAGCTCTTGTATCACCCTTAAATCAGCTCCATGGTTTAATAGATGAGTGGCAAAAGAATGTCGTATTTTGTGAGGAGATAATTTACAGGGATCAATATCGCAATTTATTGCTAGCTTCTTTAATAACTTACCAAGATATTGACGAGTAATGTGGCCATCACCAGAAGCCTTAGAAGGAAATAGCCATTTTACATTTTTATCATCTGTCAATAAATGTATTTGGCTTAGGTAATTTTTTACAGCATCCAAAGCTTTATTATGAATTATGACCAGTCGTTCCTTATCACCTTTACCCTTAATAATCATATATGCTTTTAGGTTGTAACTATCATTTATATTTTGTAGAGCCGTAATTTTAAGCGTAACCAACTCAGACACTCTCATGCCAGAGGCATATAACATCTCAAGCATGGCAGTTAGTCTTAGTCCCTCCGGGGATGAATTTTTATAGCTAGTTTCTAATAGGCTATTAATTTCTTGCTCGCTTAAAACTCCGGGGAGTACTTTTCTTGCTTTAGGAGTATCGACATTTAATATAGGATTATCAGTAATAACATTTTCAACAAATAAGAACTGATACAGCTGTCTCAATGCAGAAACTCGGCGAGCAATAGTTTTGGTATCAAATTGTTGTTGTGATAAATATCTGATATATGCTCGTATATGCTCAGTATCACTTTTAATTATAGTCTGGTCTAATTTACGACAGAATAAACTGTAATCTGTAATATCATTCTTGTAAGAGATACTGGTATTATTAGCAGCATTTCTTTCTACGGCCATCATTTCAAGGAAAGATTCTATGTAATCTATATCTTTGCTCATGATCTCATCTGGTCATTATTTGTATAATCAGAGAAAACTTGATTTTCTGGATTCATGTCTCTTAGTTACTTATAAGTTCAGATCAGGTTTAGCGTAAACTAATCTGTTTAATTTAAAGCGCTGGAAGATTATATTTTCTTGCCATATGGAGGCCGGGGCCGGAATCGAACCGGCGATAGCGGATTTGCAGTCCGCTGCATTACCACTTTGCTACCCAGCCAGCTAAGATACGTATTATTAACCAGATATTAGCAAATTTTCAAGAATTATATTAATCTTTTAATTAATTTACAAATAATTGCTTAAATGCTATTCTAAACGAGTGAATAATTTTACGTTAATATGATGATGATTAAAAAAAATATAATTGGGGCTTTGTTTGCTTTATTTGCTTTGTCTAATTTTGCTATAGCGCAGACATTGGATGAGGTTCTAGCCATCACGTATGAGAATAACCATGAATTAAAATCAAAAAGAGAAGATTTAAAGGTTGCTGATGAAGAAATAATGCTAGCACTATCTACTTTTTTACCACAAATTAATGCTGGTAGATCTATATCAGACTCGGACAGTAAGCCAGTAGCTTCCCAAGGTCAGAGTCCACCAATTGCGCAGTCTCGTTCACAGATAGCAAGCGCTATAGTCATAAAGCAAAATTTATTTAATAGCGGAGGTAGTATTGCAGGTATTAGGAGGGCTAAGTATACAATTGAGCAAGCACGTGCAACTTTACTATATTACGAACAACAAATTTTGTTATCTGCTGTTGAATCTTATTTAGGTGTAGCAAAAGCACAAATGCAGCTAGATATATATGAAAAGAAGGTTATAGCTCTAAGAAAATCTCTAGAAGCCGAAGAGGCGAGATACAAAGTAGGTGAAAAAACTAAGACCGATGTTGCTCAAGCAAGATCTAGCTACTCTAATAGTATTGCCGCAAGAATTAAAGCTAGAGGCGATCTAGTTAGTGCAAAAGCAAACTTTTTTTCTGTAGTTACGGTTGAGCCAGAACACGTTAAATTACCACTTGTTAGTATGTCAGTGCCACAAAGTGTTGATGAAGCCACCGATATTGCTCTTAAGAAAAATCCAGTTTTAATTGCTAGTGAGCAGAAGTATAAAGCTGCTGATCAGAGTATAGAAGTGGAGCGCACATCACTATTGCCTTCAGTTGATTTGTCATATACCTGGAGAAAGAATAGCGGCGATATCGGATCTCCTGATAGCATTGATAATATCACTGCGCTTACCTTAAACGTGCCTGTGTTTAATAGTTCACAGTGGTCTAAACTCAGGCTATCCAAGCGTACAGCTCAGTCCTCTAAGTATGTTGCTTTAAGGAGTAAACAAGAAATTATTGAGAAAGCAGTACAATCTTGGCAAAACTATGAAATTAGCAAAGCCGCTATGCATGCTTATGAAGATGCTGTAAAATCAGCAGAAATCGCTTACGAAGGAATGAAAGAAGAAGAAAAAGCTGGAACGCGCTCAACAGTTGACGTTATTTTTGCACAAAATGGATATTTTGATGCAGATATAAATTTGGTTTCAGCTAAGGTAACTAATATTTCAACACGTTACAAGTTAAAATCTGCAATCGGTGAATTAACTGCAAAAGAACTAGCTTTGAAAGTAAAATTTTATGATCCTTTACAAAATTACAATAAAATTAGATGGGAATTAATCGGAGCCTTCTAGTAGTAAAAATTTATGTTAGATAACAAAAATCACGTACAATCTATTGATGATATATTAGATAATATTCGTAGCGCTATTAAACAAAGTAACGCAAGCACTAATTCTCCGCCCAATGACCACAACAATTACGATCTGCTAGAATTAACCAATATTATTCAAGATGATGGCACTATACATAATCTAAAAAAAGATTGTAATATAACCAGCTCTAAACAAATTCAGTTGTCTAATAAAATAATATCTGATAGTGTGATTACTGAGAAGTTGCTTTCTGACGAGGTGATTGCTGAGTCTACAAAAGATATTACTGATTTTGTTGACCAGATACTTCGTGTAAAATCGTTTAATGAGCAATGGTCAGCGGATCAATTACATGCGTTGGCTGTTGATGTTGTTAAACCTTACGTACAGGATTGGCTAAATAAAAATTTACCGCCAATTGTCAGGGAGATTCTTAATAAGGAAATTAAGGATTTAGTTTTAAAAACTAGATCTTGCTAACAATAATTTATGAGGAAGATAATTATGAAAACTATAGTAAAAATTGCATTAGTCTTATTGTTCGTTGCAAAATTAGCACATGCAGCTGATGCAACGATGCCGGCAAATGGAGCGACTGCTTCAGCAGCAAATTCAACTACCTCTTCAAATGCAACAGTTGATGCTGATGAGTCTGCTGATAGTTCAGTTAACTAATTAATTTTAGTTCTGTAATTCGATATTGGTGGAGTGACCCTCAGATATTACGATTTAAAAATGCAAAAATTACTAAGTACATTTTTGATTTTCTTGGCGTTTTTGAATTGTAGTTACGTAAAAGCTGACGAGGCGTCCCCACCAGTGTTGCCTTTTCTTTCTTCAGTGACAGCTGTCCCTCGAGATACTTCGATATCAACGCAATCTGCTGCCATTAGAGCGATAAAAGTAAATTCTGACTCAAGCGAGACGATCGCAACCGTCGATAGTAACCATAATGCCAGATTGCAAAACTATAACGAGAATGTATTATTATTAGAATCAGTTCTATTTTATAATAGCAGTTTACATGGTTCTGCTAGCTATATTGGCACTTATTCAGTTGTTTCTGAGCGTTTTGATCCTAGATTGTATAGTATTATAGCCAGCATAAAACCACTTAATCACGGTAATAGTAATGATATTAATCATTTCCTTCAAATAAACTTTAAAACTGAATACATACCTAGCGAAATGTTTAATGAGTTAAATTCTCATTTAGCTAAACCTATTTATATGTCAGAGGTTGTGGGCTGGGCTTATGAAGCTATTGCTACTGGCGATATTAATGTTTTGCGTGTTTTATTAGATAACTATAATTTTTTGTTTACAATTCAAAACAACGAAGGATACGGTTTATTATCTTACGCCATTTTGCACGGTAGTAATGATATTGTGTATATGTTAATATACCGCGGGGCTAATCTAAGTGAAGAAAACAAATACAAAGCGCAGCCAATTAATATTGCAGCTCGTACAAATAATATTGAAGCAGTTAAGATTCTACTGGACAATGGTGGCGATATAAATCATCAGGATGGATTTGGTAAAACCTCCATGGATTACGCCTCAATGAACAATAATAAGGAAATGTATAATTACCTACTTAGTTTTAAGCGTGCATAATAAACATTTACACTTTCTTCTACTATATAAACTATATATTTTTTTAAATGATTGCTACTTTATAACACGTGTCTATCAATAATGTTAACATATTTTTTTTCAATTTGGTCACGCATGTCGCCATGATAACTTATAAAAGTTAAAAAATAATCGTTAGTCGGTTTCGCCCATACCGGCAATCCTTGTTTGATAAAAATCCAGTTTTGTGGTTGCATAATTAAAGCCATCTGAGTATTTGCGATCAGAAAATAAATGATAAGCCCACCAGCAAAACATACATGCGCCTCATCACCATAGTCAAGATGTGGAAGCATACTTGTGTTGATTCTATTTTTTAAGCGCTCATCTGCACCTTGCCATAAACATCCTCCCCCAGTTTTAATTAAGCCTTTTTTCGTCCATTCTTGATCTAGAGTTTTTGGTGCGCGTAGTTGTTGAGTGATAGTTGCTTTGATAGGAAATGCTAGTAGATTTTTTAGAGCTGGTTCAAGTGTAAATTCACCAATTTTATGCGGGGCAATGATCTTGTTAATTTCTATGGATGATATAAAAATTTCCCCCGATTCTATTTGTAATATGGCCATAAGTTCTTTTGCTTAAAGATCAAAATAAGTCTCACAACTTGAGTAATGCTTCACTATAATAAAAAGTAATCTTGAATTCTAGCCTATGTTTCATTTATTTGCTTAACAATACTGCCGAATTTTTTTATTGTATCATAGGCAGTTAGACATCGTCTTGTTTTAGTTATGATCTCTCCGCATTTTCCCCAGTAATAAGCTGCAGCGCATGCAGCTTCATGAAGACCACTGCCTTGAGCAATAAAACTAGCAGCGATGCCTGCCAGTACATCACCAGTGCCACCAACCCTCATTTCTGCACAGCCAGTGTAATTTGTAAATAAATTGCCGATTTCGTCCGCTATATAATCAACTCTTCCTTTGACTAAAACAGTTATTGCATATTGTTTAGCTAGCAGAGATAATCCTTGTTCATCAAAATCAACACCAAATAATCTCTTATATTCTGTTTTATGTGGAGTGACCACCCATTTGGCATTAGACGGTTTGATTTGAAGAATTTCAGGAAATAATGCCTCAGCATCTATCACTACAGGTATTGAGATTTGTGATAGTATGTCTAGTACTGCTTGCTGACTTTCTTTAGATTTACCAATACCACTTCCAATAGCTAGAGTATGGTTTTGTGCGCTATTTTCAATTATCTCTTTGGTATCAGCTACAGTGAGCGTATTTTTTTTGAAGCTCTTTAAGAAAAAATTTAATGAATAATTTCTAGCAGTATTTTTATATGCTTTAGGTAAGTATAGAGTAATTAAGTCTGCACCAGAATATTCTGCCCCACAAGCAGTTAGTATAGGAGAGCCGTAATAATCTGGACTGCCACCTACAACCATTACTTTACCAAAATCGCCTTTTTTAGAGTTCGGGTTATGATAAGGTAGATTTATATAGTCTTTGTTGGTAAAATACATTTGAATTCAATCATTAATTACGAATTTTAAGAATATAAAAATATGACTAATATTGCAATTGCATCAGATCATGGAGGAATAGAATTAAAAGAGCAAATAGTAACTTATTTGCGGCAACAAAATAATTTAGTTAAAGATTTAGGTTGTAATAGTAAGGAGGCGGTAGACTACCCAGATTTTGCAAAATTAGTTGCAGATTCAGTGGCAAGCAATGCGCAACAAGTAGGGATTTTAATTTGCAAAACTGGAATAGGTATGTGCATTGCTGCTAATAGAAATTCTAAAATTAGAGCAGTACTCTGTCAGAATAAAGAATACGCTAAACTTGCGCGTTTTCATAATGATGCAAATGTTATAATTTTTGCTGCCAGCAATACAACAAAACACGAAGCAATCGAGTGTCTTAATATTTTTCTTGCTACTAAATTTGAAGGAGGGAGACACCAAAAACGGCTAGATAAATTATTCTAATTGCTCTTAACTGTTAGTTGTTATATAACTAAAAAAATGGTTAATTTAGTTATATATAAGCATGACATCCATTCAATCATACGGTTTTTTCAACAATAATTTATACAAATCTGACCCACAAATTGGCCAAATAGTTGAGAGAGAATTAAAGCGTCAGCAAAATCAGATTGAATTGATTGCGTCAGAGAATTTCGCAAGTTGCGCCGTAATGGATGCACAAAGCACAGTGCTCACTAATAAATATGCTGAAGGCTATCCTAAAAAGAGATATTATGGCGGTTGTGGGATAGTAGACGAGGTTGAAATATTGGCAATAGAGAGAATTAAGCAATTATTTGGCTGTAATTTTGCAAATGTGCAGCCGCACTCAGGTTCACAGGCAAATCAAGCAGTATATTTTGCTTTTCTTGCTCCTGGTGACGTCATTTTAGGTATGTCTCTTGTGGCTGGAGGGCATTTAACCCATGGTGCTATCCCCAATATTTCAGGCAAATGGTTCAATTCTATTCAGTACGGCGTTAAACAAGAAGATGGTCTCATTGATTACTCGCAAGTATTGAGACTTGCAAAAGAACACAAACCTAAATTGATAATTGCTGGTGGCTCAGCTTATCCACGTAAAATTGATTTCAAAAGTTTTAGAGAAATTTCTGATGAGGTTGGTGCGTTATTGCTAGCTGATGTTGCTCATTATGCTGGATTGATAGTAGCTGGTTTATATCCAAACCCATTTCCACACGCTCATTTGGTAACTACTACTACACATAAAACTCTGCGTGGTCCAAGAGGCGGGGTGATTTTATCGATGGATGAAGAAATTGCTAAGAAAATAAATTCTGCAATTTTTCCTGGTATTCAGGGTGGGCCGTTAATGCATGTTATTGCTGCAAAAGCTGTCGCTTTCGGAGAGGCCTTGCAACCATCTTTTAAGAAATATGCGCAAGCGGTTATAGACAATGCGGTTATATTAGGAGAAACCCTAAAAAATGGAGGCTATAACTTAGTTACAGGAGGTACTGATTGCCATCTTTTGCTAGTAGATCTATGTAATAAAAAGCTCACGGGCAAAGCATCTGAAGCAAGTTTGGAGCGAGGAGGTTTGACATGTAATAAAAATGCGGTGCCATTTGATCAACTTTCATCTTTTATCACATCTGGTATAAGACTAGGTAGTCCAGCTACTACTACTAGAGGATTTGGCAAGAAAGAATTTGTTGAAATCGGTGCGATGATCGTGCAAGTGCTTGATGGTTTAGTACAAAATCCAAATAATAACGAAGTAATTGAAAGCAAGATTTCAAAAATGGTTTATGAACTTTGTCAGAAATTCCCAATCTATAATTACAATACTAGGTAAAATTTATGCGTTGTCTATTTTGTGGAACTCTAGATACGCAAGTTAAAGATTCAAGACAAAGCGAGGATGGCAGAACAATAAAGCGTAGAAGATACTGCATTAATTGCCATTCAAGATTCACTACTTTTGAACGCATCGAGTTACGAGAATTAACAGTAATTAAAAAGAATGGCACAAAAAGACCGTTTGATCGCGAGAAAATTATGCGAGCAATAAATTTAGCTGTGCGCAAAAGATCTATTAGTACTGAGCAAATCGAATTATTAGTTGATAATATAGTGCAGCAAATTGAAAAAATAGGGGAAAGCGAAATACAAAGCTATTTTATAGGCGAGTTCATTATGAGCGAGTTGGCCAAGCTTGATCAGGTGTCATATGTAAGATTTGCCTCTGTCTATCATGATTTTACAGAAGCTAAGGATTTTGAAAATTTCCTAAGTAAGTTAAACAAAATTTGATCATAATAGTATTGCTGTAGACAATTAAAATTTGTGAGTTATTGCGCGTTTATAGTAGCGCAGTTTTGTGGTTTCTGAATATTAATGCTTTAAAAGCCCATAAAATTAAGCGCACAAGCTTCCAGCGTTGATTTTGCACTAAGAATATAAAAAAATAGCTACATACTAGCAAAGTGTATTATGTTAGTCAAAAAATGCTAAGTATTTTTGAAAATTGTTTATTACGTATATATATAACTTAAATACTTGATCATTTGTGTTTTTATTAGTATTAGTGTTGTATCATTAAATGATGGCGGGCGTAGCTCAGTTGGTTAGAGTATCAGATTGTGATTCTGAGGGTCGCGGGTTCGAGCCCCGTCGCTCGCCCCAGCTCGAGGCTGGATTACAAAAAATTACATGTTATTTCATATTTCATTTTCTGCATATTTTTTACACTTGAAATTAATCCAGGGCGTTATCGTTTGAGTTGTCATTATATGTTGTCTGAGTTTAAAGCGAACAAACGATAGAATTTAAACTCAGACTAGACAAAAAACCCTACCTCACACAAGAAGCTGCAGTCTTGAAGGCTTTTGCTGGGTTACGGCGGGAGCTTATGTTTTGGCCGAAGATGACAGCATGTTGATAATAGGGTGTGCGGTTTCAGGAATGTCTTTAAAATCTTACTTTCCACTCAAAGATCTTGAGGCGATTGCAGTAGCGTGTAAAGTGATATCAAGAGACTGTGCAGTGCACCAACACCACAGGCAATATTGCAGTGGTTTCTGCCTCGTACTCAACGCCAGCTCTCAGCATTTGATTAAAACTGGAATATTCTTGACTACCTAAAGCAAGAATTTAGATCTTTTTAAAACTAAAAAACTGAATATAAAGTTGCCGTTAATATTATTCTTATTATTAACTTTGTTGCACGGATAAAAAAGCTTAGCTAGTAAATTTTGAGTGCGGTATAAAGGACAGAAATGATTGCGAGATGTCAAAGCCTCAAAAATTAAGGCAAGGTCAGTACAAAGTGACGAATTGGCCGCAGTATAATTGAAGTCTTAAGTCTAGAGGTGATCTAACCATATGCTTTACCGAAAAGCCTAGAGGAGAGTTGGTTAGCTAGAGAGAGAGTCTGCGTGTAAGACTAAGGGTGGTCAATTTAAATACTCTGATCTTGCTATCAAAACCGTGTATGTTATATGTCAGATATTCAATTTAAGACTTAGGGCAGTGTGGGGGTTAGTCAAATCTTTACTAAAGCTTCTATCTGTTGACTTACCAACGCCAGATTATACTACTGTATCAAGGTGCATAAGAAAATTGTCTGTAGAATTTGTTACTAATTGATCAACAGGAAAGATAAAACTAATTTTTGACAGCACTGGCATTAAGGTTGTTGGTAAGAAAGAATGGATTAACTATAAAGACAATATACAGAAACAAAGAAAGATTTGGCGTAAATTGTATATCGGTGTTACAGACGATGGCAATATTATAATTGGGGAAGTAACTACGTTACATGACAGTGATATTGCTACAGTTCCTGGGCTTCTTTCTCAGGTACAAAATCCTGTAGACCAAGTTGTTGGAAATGGAGCTTATCATAAAAAGCGTGTTACTAATGATCTTAAGCAGTTTGAGTGTACAAAGCATGCAAAGTTTGGGGGGGGTCCACCAGGCCAAAGGTATCAAAGCCTATGGCAACAGACTTAAAGTAGAAGAGACATTTAGTAGGTATAAGAGAATTATAGAAAATAAATTTAAAGTACAAAATCTTCTAGGACAGATTAACGAAGCAAAAATCTTTCTATTCGTACTACATGAAATGAAAGACCTTGGTATACCTCAAACTGTTAGAATTGCATAACAAAACTATTCATAAAGATTATGGGCAGGATTCGCGCAACAAAGTTGCATTTTGTGATGTTAATGACCTAAGTTATGTCTAAAATTTAAAATTACTTTGTAATTAGACAGCTTTAGTGATGTTAGAATTGTAAATTGATTCAATTATCTGAGACTTTTTTATTACTAATCTATTCAATATAAATAAAATTAGTAAAAATAATTGACAATAATAAAGAATGTCAGTATTTTGTCGCCTAAGTTCAATTAAAAAAAGGTTAAGAAATGGTAGATAAAGTGAAAGATAAAGCTAAAGATAAAGATACTCTCATGAAGTATAAATACGCAAATTCTTTAGTTTCTCTTGAAAATTGCTATGACAAAAAAACATCTGATATAGACCTCTCTGATCGGGCTCAAGTAGCCACGCATGCACAAATAGGAATTCAGGATAAACAGCTTCTTGATGAATCAGTACGTGAGTACCAAGGACTGAATGTCAAAATAATCGGGCAAATAAAAACTCATTTGAATCATATGCAAAAAAGATTCATTGAGAAAGAGGTTAATGTAGGTGCTTTAAGCTTCTTGAGACCGTCTTTATATTTAAGTAGTGTGGTAGAAGAAGAAATACAAGGAGAATTGTCTATTACCACAGCAAATGATTATCTTGCTTATTCTTTTTTAATGTTCAGAATGGTGTCTGGATCTAAGGCGTATAATTTTCAACCAGATTACGTTGTGTCTTTTAAAAAAGGCTCTACAGACGCTTATAGTAACTATGATTTAATCAATACTTTCAAATACACTCAAGGCGGATCATCACTTGAGGCGTTCGTGACCACGAAAGATAACAAAAAAGCACCTAATCCAGAAGCTTGGAAGATATTGAAAGAAGATAAAGTAGAAGTAGAAGGGATTTTAAAAAATACTTTTACTGAGTATGCCCATGCTTGCAACTTATTGAAGGAAACCAACGATCAAAACGCAAGATTGGTATGTATAAATTTTAGTGACTATTCCAGTCCTGACTATTTTTTGGAACTCCATACATGTCTTGAGATATTTAATTTGGCAAAAAATCTTAACCTTTGCTTACCTGTAGCTTATGCGGAATTTGATTGGGATTTATAAGAAAGTCCTTTAAATAATTAATTTAATTGTAGAGTAGAAGCTGATATGTCAAAAATTCACAGTAAGCCATCAAATTCATTGGTAGTAACTGGTAACCAAGATCAACAGTATCTAGTTAAGGCTGCTGAGAAAGGTAGTGCAAAGGCACAATTTGCTCTAGGTAAAATTTATCTAGAAGGCACTGATGATGTAAAGCGTGATACAGGAGTTGCTATTGGTTGGTTCAATGAAGCTGCTAAACAAAAACATGTCGAAGCACAATTTGCTCTAGGTAAAATTTATCTAGAAGGCACTGATGATGTAAAGCGTGATACAGGAGTTGCTATTGGTTGGCTTAATAAAGCCGTTGCACAACAGCATGTTGGCGCACAATTTGTGTTGGGCAATACTTATTTGAAAGGGATGGTAGTAAAACAAGATTCAGAACGTGCTATTGCTTTACTAACGAAAGCCGTCAATCAAAATTATGCTGAAGCTTCATATACATTAGGTAAAATTTACTTAGAAGGAAAACTGGTAGAGAGCGATTTAGGACGCGCTATTGATTTATTAACTAAAGCTGCCAATCAAAATTATGCTGAAGCTTCATACACATTAGGTCTGGTTTACTCTGAAACAAAAATGGTAAGACAAGATCTTAAATTAGGTGTATATTGGTTTACGAAAGCTGCCGAATTAGAACATGCTGGCGCTCAGTATGCATTAGGTTCTATAAATTTTTACAAATGCACGCAATATAAAGATCCAGTTAAAACTAGTTTTTTTGATTCTTTCTCTCTCTTTTTTAATCGCGTTACAGAAGAGCAGTTAGATTATAAAGTATGTGAAACTTCTATTGCATGGCTTAATAAAGCTGCCGATCAAAATTATGCTGAGGCCCAATCAGCGCTGGGCAATGCTTATTTAGAAGGAAAAGGAATAAAACAAGATTCAGAACGTGCTATTGATTTATTAACTAAAGCTGCCAATCAAAATTATGCTGAAGCTTCATATATATTAGGTAAAATTTATTTAAAAGATACCGATCATAATACTACGCAAAATTCTAGAGTAGCAATTGATTGGCTAACTAAAGCCGTCAGTCAAAATTATGCTAAAGCTTCATATACATTAGGTAAAATTTACTTAGAAGGAAAACTGGTAGATAGCGATTTAGGACGTGCTATTGATTTATTAACTAAAGCTGCCAATCAAAATTATGCTGAAGCTTCATACACATTAGGTCTGGTTTACTCTGAAGCAAAAATGGTAAGACAAGATCTTAAATTAGGTGTATATTGGTTTACGAAAGCTGCCGAATTAGAACATGCTGGCGCTCAATACATGTTAGCTGATGCTATATGCAAAGGAAAGGGAGTAGAGCCAGACCCTGCACTTGCTGAGAGTTGGCTTAGTAAGGCTGTTATTCAAAATCAAGCGTTAGAAATCGATAGAATACAGTATGATCCAGTATATATTTTTTATTGTCTCATATACAGCAATTTTGTAATCACTCTTAATAAATGAGTTTGTATGAGATTAGAAAATGAGTGATTATACAGTAGCAGAAAAATATCAAATTTCTATACTAGCACATTACCACTCCTCTGTTTTTCCGAAGATAATATCGCGGATTAAAATCCATTTGAATCAAATACAAAAAACATTCTTTAAGAAAGAGAGCAATGTAGTCGCTCTCAGCTTTTTGAAACCGTCTTTATATTTAAGTAGCGTGGAAGACGGAGAATCACCTATTACTGCAACAGATGATTATCTTGCTTATGCTTTTTTAATGTTCAGAATGGTGTCTGGATCTCAGGCGTATAATTTCCAACCAGGTTATGTTGTGTCTTTTAAAAAAGGCTCTACAGACTCTTATACTAACTATGATTTAATCAATACTTTCAAATACGCTCAAGGCGGATCATCACTTGAGGCGTTCGTGACCACGAAAGATAATAAAAAATCACCTAATCCAGAAGCTTGGAAGATATTGAAAGCAGATAAAGTAGAAGTAGAAGGGATTTTAAAAAATACTTTTACTGAGCATGATAATGCTTGCAACTCATTGAAGGGAGCCAGCGATCACAACGCAAGATTGGTATGTGTAGATTTTAGTAACAATCTTAGTCCTGACTATTTTTTGGAACTTTTTACATGTCTTGAGGTATTCAATCTAGCAAAAAATATATTGTGTCCGCTTAATTCTCATGACGAACTATGAAATTGCTCGTAACAAAATTTAAAGTCGTAATCAGGTGTTTATTTTTAGGAATGACAGTTTTTTTTTTAATAGACGGTCAATGTTGCGCTAAGACTTTATCTGAGGAGCTATATTTAAAGTTTGAATTACCCATGCATACAAGGGTAAATTTCAAGGATATAGAAAACAATCAAAAACAAGAAGAACCTGATCTGACTCTTTCAAATCAATATACTGCTGGAATTGGATATACTGTATCTCCTTATATTGAAGCTGAGCTCATGCTTGGTCAATTAGAACTGCGCTCTGAAGAATCTAGCGTCAATACATCTTCTAATGATATTGATAGACCTAATGCAATTCGGAATAAGCAGTTGTTTGGATTTGCTTTTCCTGCTACTTCTTTTTCCAAAGCTTCTTGTGGAGATATTGCAAAAACATTTGTTACAAAGGAAGATATATGTGGCGCACATAATACCTGCGCAAATGTTTCTGGCCTTTCTAATTCCATTAAATTAAATACTATGATTTTATCAATGAAGTTCAATCTCTTTGAACAAAGCACACTATTTATGCCATATTTCTCTGGAGGAACAGGAATTGTTTTCGGTGAGTCTAAAAATATTAAATTTTCAAAAGATGTAGTCGGTGGTCGTTCAGTAACAAAAAGAAAAACACAAACACTCGCATTTGAATTCGGAGTTGGTACAAAAATTAAGCTCATGCCTAAAATTCATTTGGAAATAAATGCAAAATATTTTGATTATGGAAAACATGCTTTAAAGCAAGATGTCTTTAAAAAAATCAATGGATATAAATTTTCTGTTGGGATCGTCTGTTTTTTGTAGCTATGTAAGTTCAGAAAAGCACTTAAAACCTTTTGGCACTAGAATAGATAGGCATCTAACTTCAGTACAAAGAAGCAAAATATTATTGGATTTCTATCCAGCTAAATCCGTTTGATGTTATGAGTGTTTTCAAATCTTGGGGCTGATTTAATAGTCAAAAATTAAGTCATCATGTATTGTTTATGTTGGTCAAAAGTAGCTAATAATGAAGCGGTAGTTGTAATTAGATGTAAAGACAAGAGGTGACTCGTCTTACTAGATTAATAAAGTAATCAAACTGTTTGAATTAGTGAATAGTGGATAAAACTAAAAAACATACTATGACACCTCCCATAAACTGGACCAAAAAATCAATCCTTGCCAAGGTAGTTTTATGGCGGTACTCAACATAAATTATTACACCATATTATAATTTTGATAATCATATAATTCTCCTTTAAGAAAGTAATTATACTTTTGCTAGAGTTT
>CAMDPW010000011.1 GCA_945905715.1 Rickettsia typhi | reverse complement strand
ACTGTAGATGGATTCAAATCAAATATCTCGGATGCTGACTTCTGACTTTTTCCTGATTCTAGATATTTTACTACTTTTTTTCTTAAATCTATACTGTAAGGACTCGTACTCATTTTTCCTTTTAATCTAACACATAATATATGCTAATTCAACTTATTTTACTATACCTTGTCAGCATTAGAGAGCCTTGTGAAAGTAACGCTCTAATAATATAAAACCATCTACTTTTTTAGCAAATTATATCATTTTCTACTAATCTCACAATAATCTAGTATCTCTAAGTATATCTTAATTGTTTGTCCGTTATTTTTGGTCAGACTCAAGCGATGTCTATGAATTTTTCATATTGCATGTTTTTTGCATATTTTGATATATGCGCTTCTAGGATTTAATCGTTCATTAGATAATAAGCGTCAAACGAAAGAATGATTTCATCGCCACGTGTAATACCTTGCAAGGGACTTGCGCTATAAGCTGCACGAACTAAACCTTCGGATATTGAGTAATAAGCATTAGCATGTTGCGCTGAATAGACACTAGAGTTCAGAGGCATAGCGTCTCTAACTGTTCCGTCTGCATTTAGTACAAAACGAATATGAACTACTAATGCTCCTGGATTAAATTGCATTGCAACTGGATTGCTAAATTTTCTTTCTATCTGCGCTTTAATAGCATCTTTTTCACTCATGGATAAAGGCATAGTTTCGTCGAATTGCCTATTAGACATGCTTTTATTATCAGACGCATTGCTCTGCTTAGTTGGTTTTTTTACTTTCTCATCACTTTTAATTGATTCATCCTCAAGATTTTTTAGTAAAGAATCTAATTCGTTCTGAGCTTTCTTATCCATGGCTTTTTTTTGTGGTTTTTTTATAGATTTTTTATTATCTTGTGGTTTTTGTGGCTCAGGCTTTTTAGGCTTTAATGCAACTTCCTCTTTTTTCTTAATGTCATCAACTAAATTGCGCTCTACCACAGTAGATTTTTCATCATCTCGAGATAAATGTTCAGATTTAGTGTGCGGTTTTACTTCTTCTGATTTACTCTGTTCAATTTCTTTTTTGTCATGAACAGTATAATTTTGTAAATTGCTAAGCTCTGATATTGGCGCAATCTCAATTGAAACCACCATGTCTCTATTTAAGTCTAGATTGATAAACTGGAAACCAAAATATAGTACTATAAACACCACTACATGCAATGCGAGAGAATATTTTATCCCCCTATTTTCCATACTAAAACCTAACTATTTGATTGTAATTCAGTAACAAGAGAGATTTTTTTAAACCCAGCCGTGGTTATTAATCCAACAACTTTCATTACTTTACCATAATCAATTGCTTTATCGCCACGTATAAAAATACGTGTGTCATACTTTTCATTGGTTATTGCTACTAGTTTATCTATTAATTCGCTTTCTTTGATTTTATTATCATGCAAATAAGTCGCTCCATCTTTATCTACAGTCACAGTTAACGGCTCATCACTGCCAGCAATTGGGTTAGATAATGTTTTGGGCAAATCGACCTGAATTCCTGATACAAGCATTGGTGAAGTCACCATGAAAATAATTAATAGTACAAGCATCACATCCACAAGCGGGGTAACGTTAATATCGCTTACCATTCTTTTAGAACGAGATCTACTACTATTATCCTGGATAAATCCTGCCATAATTATTCTCTATCTAGCTTTCTTGATAGTAAAGTGTTCAAGTAGATCGCGAAATCATCAAAACCATTAGTCAAATCTTGTAATTTTTTACCTAGTATGTTGTAAAAAATTAGAGCTGGGATAGCTGCAATTAGGCCAAGCGCTGTAGCAAACAGTGCTTCAGCAATACCTGGAGCAACTACCGCTAAAGAAGTGTTTTTTGCATCAGCAATTGATTGAAAACTGTGCATAATACCCCATACTGTGCCGAATAGACCAATAAATGGACTAGCTGCTGATATTGTCGCCAAATAACTTAAATTGTTTTCAAGTTTATCTATTTCTTTGTTTTTAACCAGAAGCATTGAAGCATTTATTCTCTCTTTTAAGCTATCAATAGAACGCTCTGAGATCTCCTCTCTAGTTGATTCAACATAATGTAATTCGGTCATTGCAGTAATAAAAATTAGCTCAAGAGGCATTGAAGCAATGTCTTTAATTTTTAGATATAAGTCACTTAAGACTCGTTCAGATGAAAATAATTTTTGAAAATAAAAAGATTTAATTTTTATTTCTTTATATTTTAGCCATTTGTCTATAATAATTGACCAAGACCAGACAGAAGCTGATAGCAACATCAACATAACCAACTGTACGGTAAATTCTGCACCTAAAATTAAGCCGAATAATGAGCCATCACTCATATATTACTCCTATAGAATATTCATTTTTCTTATACTGCAACACTCTACAAGATATTTAAAAAAAGGCAATTTAGTTTTTATACAAACCAACTATTAAGGTGTATTGAGTGTAACTCAAGATCGTCATTGATGATCCGTAATTTAAAAATATCACTCTTTAACGACCGGCGCTCTTGCTGGATTGTTGCTTAGCGTGAACAAATTTCTGATATTGCAATGCTTGCACATCTACTACATGCATATATTTTACACCATTTACAGCTAGATTCTTTCCTAACTGCAACAAGATTTTGACATCATCAGGAGAAAATTTTTGCATTACCATTTTGATGGTGTCATAGATAAATTGCTTGGAAGCCTCTAATGCCTCCTCGTAAGACATAAAGAATTTTTTAGAGCTATTTACAGTCTCACTAGCGATTAATTCGCTCTGTTTGCCCTGACCGGGTTTATGCCATAAAAACTTAACTGCAATAAATGCTATCAATAATAAGGATACAGCTATCAAAATATAAGTCATGGTCAACATATCTTTACACTCCAGTTTATCTAAGTTATAATACAATTATCCCATATAATAGTTGATAAATGATTAACAATGAATAAAATAAAACAAATACAGAACAAGCTTTTAGATATTGACCTGTGTATACATGATTGTATATGGGATGAGCGATTGAAATTATTAGAATCTAAGATAATTGAAGTGATTACTTATACAATTAAAAAGCTAAAAATTAATCGTATTAGACCTAAAATAGAATTATGTATTATTTTAACCAATGACCAAGAAATGAGAAAAATTAATCTAAGATATCGTGGCAAAAACAAATCAACTAATGTCTTGTCCTTCCCTACAGACGAGGTTGATCTGAATAATTTATCTGCAACAATAAATGAAAAACTATTATGGCCTCTTGGTGATATTATTTTATCTTATAACACCATAGCTCAAGAGCATACTAAAAGACTGATATCATTTGAAAGCCATTTTATGCATTTATTAACGCATGGATTTTTACATTTGCTTAACTTTGATCACCAAGCAACAGAAGATGCAAAGCATATGGAAAGTTTAGAAATTGCAATTTTAGCGCAATTAGGTATAAATTCTCCTTATGCACTTTAATTTAAAATATTTTATTAATTAAATGCGTCACACACACAAGAAAACTAGTAGTATAACAAAAAAAATACTATTACGTTTAGTACAAAAGATTAGGTGTTTTTTAAATTATCTGCGCAGAATCACTTACAATCCATCTTTAAAGGAATCCATACTTGAGCTACTTGCTGAGCATGACAGCAATGCCAAAAACCACATTAGTCCAGCAGAAAAGAATATTTTATATAACATTCTTTCGTTTGAAAATTTATGTGTGCATGATTTGATGACTCCTAGAGCTGATATTATAGCAGTCAGCCATCAAATTACACTCAACTTATTAAAAAATACCATTATCAAGGACAAGCATACTAGAATGCCTGTTTATCAAGATAGTTTAGATAAAATTATTGGCTTTATTCATGTAAAAGATATCTTATCTGAGATTCTTACCCAAAAAGATGAAGATTTCGTTATTGCCAAAATCATAAGAAAAATTTTGGTAGCACCTCCTTCAATGAAAGCTGTAGATTTATTAGCAAAGATGCGAGCATCTCGCATGCATATTGCCATAGTTTTGGATGAATATGGTGGAGTTGATGGTTTAGTTACAATCGAAAATTTAATTGAAGCAATAATTGGCGAAATTGAAGATGAGCATGATACTGTGCAAGTACAAGATTATGTTGTATTAAGAAACTCAACAATTGAGGCCAGCGCTCGTTTACATATTAAAAAGCTTGAGCAATTATTTCAAATCACCCTCAGTCACAAAGAAGAAAATGACTTTGATACAGTAGGTGGGTTAATCTTATCACTTATCAATCACGTACCATCTGTTGGAGAAGTAATAAAACATCACTCTGGCTTAGTATTTAAAATTTTAGATGCCGATCCAAGAAGAATAAAAAAAATATATATATCGAAATCAGAAACTAAGCCTACAGTAAATGTGCGTCATTAGCGTAATGCTTAAGCAAATAAGACAATTATCATATCGGCGCAAGTATTTACTATCATTTATATTGGGTCTATTATCCACGCTAGCTTTTGCGCCATTATTTTTATTGCCAATTATTGCAATTACGTTTCCCATCTTCTTGCTTCTGATTTCACAAATAAACACTCTTAAAAAAGTCTTTACTGCTGGTTGGTGTTTTGGTTTTGGCTTTTTCTTAGCGGGATTATATTGGATTTCCTTTGCACTATTGGTAGATATTGATAGCTTTGGTTGGCTTATACCATTCGCTGTTCTAATTATACCGGCAATATTAGCTGTTTATGTTGGTTTAATAGCATTAATAACTAAGTTGCTCAGTAAAAATAAATACCAATTAGTAATTAGTTTTACTTGTTTATGGGTAATAGCAGAAATTATTAGAGTAAACATTCTTTCAGGATTTCCATGGTTGCTCATAGGCTATAGTTTATGCCTATCTGACAGCATGATACAATTTGCTTCAATACTAGGAATATATGGTCTTAGTTTAGTAACGTTATGTGCTGTATGTCCGCTTTATTTATTGTTAAATCACTATAGAAAATTAGATCTATTCATTGTTATTGGCGGTTTTGTAATTTTTGTAACAAACTTCTGTTATGGCTATCACAGACTAGAAATATCACCTACAAACTACACCGACACTAAAATAAGAATAGTACAAGCAAACATAGAGCAGACTTTAAAGTGGGATACAAAGCAACAAACTGACAATCTACTTAAACATATGAATTTGAGTAAAATAAATAATGACAATATTGATTATGTGATCTGGCCAGAATCAGCCATTACTTTCCACGTTTCTTTGGATGATCAATTGCAGGCTATTAATATATTATCTAAAAATTCTTACTTACTTACAGGGGGAATTAGAATTAACGACACTAGAAAACCAAGTATGATTTGGAATACGATATTTGTTATAAACTCTACTGGTAAAATTGTAGATTTTTATGATAAAGCTCATTTAGTACCTTTTGGAGAATACATTCCTTTAAAAAATTTTATACCTGTTACGAAAATCACACATGGTACACTTGATTTCACACCAGGCGCGGTGATTAAAACTATAAAACCAAATCATTCATTACCTTCCTTCAGCCCTTTAATATGCTATGAAGCTTACTTTCCAGAAAACGTCATATTAAAGGAACAGCAACCAAATTTTATTGTTAATTTCACCAATGATAGCTGGTACGGAAATACGTCTGGACCTTATCAGCACTTGCATATGACTAGATTAAGAGCAGTAGAACAAGGAATGCCGGTCATTCGTGCTGCCAACACTGGTATATCAGCAGTAATAGACTCTTACGGTAGAATAACAAAAAAATTGTCATTGAACAGCAGTGGAGTAATAGATTCATATCTACCAAACATGATAATACTACCAACACTGTACAACAGATATGGTAATCTGCTCATATCTAGTATCTTAATTATTTTTTTGTTGTTAGCGTATAAAATATGTTATCCGATTAACCTCATTGTAGAAAAAGACTCCGTAATGCCCGATCATTGACGGTCAGAAAGTAGTCCTCTAACTTTGAGTAATGCGCATATTGTAGATAACGACAATTCATACTGACTTATGGAGTAAGTATTTCAAATTACTGGACACAACCATTCAAAATAAATAATTTTTCTTGGTAAGTATTATTGATGTAGAGTAGTATGGATAACATAACTTTACTTTTAATAATACTTCTTCATACTATTGAGAATATTACATAATCTCATAAACTAGTATTGAGTTAACTTAATGAAATACTTTAATATCACCAAAGACATAGTGCGCAATAAATGAAGTTATTGATACAGTGTAAGTCGTTGCTAAACGAAATAAACTTACTAAAAACTTAATTTTAGTAATTCATTAATCATTTTGTGACATACTTCACTCTTGGTGAAATACAATATAGGATTGATTATGACAAAGAACAAAACAAGAACATACCAAAGTTTCGTCGATGAATACAAGCCCGTCACAGCAAATAGCGAGTCTGGCTTTATGAAAGATGAACTGCCATATATTAAGGCTTTTTTTCCATATGCTTGGTTTAAAACCAAAGAACACAGCAGTAGATTTGTAAAGCACTTTAAGGATGAGTGGAGCAGAACAGATAGTAGGTTTGGTATATTTCATAAACCACTCGTTATTGCGAAATATTCGGTCTTACTTGCTGCAGGTATTGCAGCATGCATTCCTGGATATTCATCCTTAGTAGGATTCTGGGGCGGTATGTTTACTGGAATTGCCTCTGCAAATCGTAATAGCTTTGGAGTAGCAAAAACAATATTTTCTGCCCTATACGGAGCATATGTTGGTGCTACAATTGGATTTTTACCAGTAATTGGTCCTGGACTTGCATGCGGTATTACTAAAGGTACAATTGAGGGAGTTCAAGATGGATGGAACTCTTCGAAAGATATAGCCCATTCTCAAGGATTTATAGAGCGAGCTAAAACTATGTTTAATAATTCTTGGTCAATCACTCAAACCCTCGGCAAAAGAATTGGTTTAGGTATGGTAGAAGGCATAATACCTGTATTAGGAATGGCTCTTACTAATTCTACATTAGATAGAAGAAGCGCTAAAGAATTAAGAAGCCCAGCCACAACTACTCCAGGAATAGGTACAGCAAAAACTCCTACCGCACTAGATCTTAGAGCAATTGCTGCAAAGGCAGAGATGCCTAAAGGAGTAGTTCAAGCTTCTAATTCTGAGCAAAGACCTGTTAGACAAGCCAATACGCAGAATATTAGTATACGCTGATATGTTGTACTATTGATAACATAAATGTAGTATGACAACTAAACCTGGAGTGAGTCCAATTATCTTCATCTCGTTCTTCTGGGGTTTTTGCTTTTTTTACTTTAATGGCCACTCATTATTTAATGATTATGATACAGCCTGGCATATTGCAGCTGGAGATTTAATTAGACAGTTGGGTCACATCCCTGATACTGACCTCTGGTCTAGTACAGCAAGTAATACTCCGTGGTATAATATCTCTTGGTTATGGGATGTTCTTATAAGTCTTATTAAGCAACATCTTAGTCTAAGCAGTCTATACTATTTCAATGCAATCTTTTATGGCATAATTCTTGGGGCTCTTGCATATAACTTAGTAATAAGAACGCGCTCTCTTAGCGCCATTGCTATAACAGTTTTTGCTGTCACATTTGGCCTATGGAGCTATGAGTGCTTAAGACCGTACTCTTATAGCTTTTTAATGGTAGTGTTATTTCATGCTTTTCTGCACCAATACATAACAAAAAATAAATTATTTTACTTATTTCTATTGCCATTATTGATGACAAGCTGGGTTAATATTCATGGAGCTTTCGTTTCGGGATTCATACTAATTGGCGTGTATGGACTTGTAGCAATCATTAACAAGCAATGGCAACAGACTTTTCATTTAGCAATTATAGGTATGATAAGCTTGTTATGCACTTTAATCAGTCCTTATGGGCTTGCAATATATAAAGCGGTGATAAGTACAACTAGTAGTAGTTTTACTATGCATATAGATGAGTGGCAGAGATTTAAGTTTGGTAATGACTGGGGCTCTAGTTTTTACTTAGCATTTTTTCTGCTTACGATCAACATTAGAGATAAGTCTATAAAAATAGAAGATAAAATCTTATCTTTTGTTTGGCTCTTTGCTGGCCTTTTTTACTTACGCAATATACCTATATTCATATTATGTTCTGCTCCATTTTTTGCAGGAAATATAACTGCAAGTGGCTTATTAAAGGCATTACCAGAAATCAACAGACCGAAACTACGAATGTTCTCTTGTGTTTCCGTACTTCTCTTAACAACAACAATGCTACTGCTAACCTCATCGTTTTCAAAAATTTTTGATAAAGATGTAATAAAAGCTAATAATTTACCGATCAATTTAGTAAATTTTGTGCAAGAATATTATCCTTATAATAAGTTTCTAAACGATTATGGATTAGGAACCTATCTTATTTACCTAACTGAAGGAACTATACCAGTATTTATTGATGGAAGAGCTGGAACAGCCTACCCAGATAAAGTATTAAACGATTACTTGTATTTAACTTCGACATTACCTAATTTAAATGACTCAGTATTAAATCGCTACCAAATTACTGGGGTAATTACCTTTAAAGAACGTAATTTAAATCAAATTTTTGCTAATAAAGTTGGTTGGAAGCAAGTATTCATCGATAACAGATTTGCAGTGTATGTGAAAGCTTAGTATGTGATTTTACAGTATGTATGATAGGTATCAGTAAAATCAAACTTATATTCAGATATCATCTGCATTCACTATTTAAGACTGCGAGGCAAGATTGTATGTTTAATTTTACTTGTTGTGCGAGTTAACAAAAAAACTCTCTCAGTAAGTATAAAAGTTACGATAGGTATAGTCTTTCTAACACTTCCTACCTCATTACTAACCTAGAGATTTTTGACTATTTTTTTTGGAGTAAGTCTTTAATTGCAATGGTGGAGATGAGCGGAATCGAACCGCTGACAGCCTGCTTGCAAAGCAGGTACTCTACCAACTGAGCTACATCCCCACAAAATATACATTATATTATCTACTATACTTAACGAAATGTTACAAGCCAGTTTTTTAAAAATTTTAACTTATATCTCATTGCTTGATCAAAAATCTAACTTCTGATAAATAGTAATTATTTATTGGAGATCACATTATGGAGAGGAAAATGAGTATGCAAACACATAAAGAGTTATTATTTTACAATCAGAAACGTTATAGTGAGGCTAACTGGCATGATAAAGGATCTTTGATGAGCTTATAGCAACAACAGGTGATCGCTGTAAATAAGCAATACATCTACTTAATCATAAAGAAAACAAACTTTTAACTTATAACAAAAGAGAAGACGCCTCATAAAAGTAAGTATAATACAGATACAAGAGAGACTTTAATTAATCTGGCATACGGCGAATCAAATTTGCTCTAAAAGATTGCTGCCACTCATACCTGATTTATTAACCACACTAGCACGTTTTGGTCATCTTGTGCTGGCAGTTGATGTGCGTAACCTATTATATAATAATCAGTCCGGCAACAGTTGATATACTATAAAAATTAAGTGACAAGAAGATCAAAAAAAGCCTTGATACAACTTACGCTGGAAGTATTTTAAAAAACCAAATTAATGTTCGTACATTTGCTGGCTGAAATGATGTTATGTCTGGTTTTGTAGTTTGCAATCACAGTGACCTCTATATTTTTACAACTTCTCAAAATGTTTCAATGAAATTTTTAATTCAAATTGATTTTTATTCTATTTCTTACTCTCTATAACTTAAGTTAAGTATTTATTTTAAGATTTATTTACTTCAGTAAAACTTTCTATATAGATTAGGTATTTTTTTAAAATAGATTAATTGACTTCTATAGAAATATTAATGTCAAAATTTTAGAAATTATATTGCTGCCATCAACATTGCAATTTCCATGTATCGTATTAGACGGAAGCAGGTAAATTGCAATTACAATTATCTACAAAGTCACTTAATGCAGCATCACTCCTACTATTCCGTATGGTATTGTAGATAGATACCAATAATGCTATTCTGTTTAATTCTATCACAATAACAACTACATATAGTGAATTAACTTGAATTAGAGAATAGTAGCGAAGTTATTTTCCGTGAGTATCAATACTGTAAATAGGTGGTGGTTAAGATACAAGCAAGAAGGTTCTTTAGTCTTAAAGTTCAGAGGTAGAATGCAATTTTTAACATATGTTTTTTGTATGTATCTCTCAAGATTCTTCAATACTAAAGCATTCCGCGGTCCATAAGCGCAAATAAAGTATTTATCGTGCATTTTCTCATATAAATTTTTCTGAAAAAATAGAATCATCAAAGGAAGAGGTAAAGACAATATCTGAATCAAGTGTTACACAGTTGGCAATGTCGTTATTTAGTTTCCAAAAAATAAGTTTTATCAATTGTTGTTGCTCATGACCAGTTATACTTTTGTATTGCTCCATATCAAAATCAAACAGCAAGGTCTCTTCTTGAACCAAGACTGGCATATTTTTATTTTTTTTCTACTAACAACTGTAAAAATCTTTGGTGGAAAACATTCAAATCTTGCTTAGGTGTACATATATAATACTTATCTTTTCCACGAAAATATTTTTCATATTACTTGTATAACCCTTCAAAATAATGAATATCTTTAATGTACGTTTTATTCATATATACCAAAGCAACATATCTATAGATGTATTGTTTTCTTTTAGATATAAGACTCAAAATACAGTCATTAAAACTAAAATATAAACAGTAGTAGTAAAATTTTCTCTTAGGAAAGTCTTGAGTAGACCGCTTTATTGATTCTACTGATTTTTTTAGTCTTATACATAAACTTTTCCTTTCCAAAACTAACTAAGCTAGTATCAAGAAAAGAACTCTGTTGCAACTATAATTTGAGCATTACTAAAAACTGCTTCAATTGCAAAGTAATTTTAATTTTAGACACGAATACGCCATACACATATACAAAAATACTCAAAAATAGAAGCTCTTTATACTGATCCAAGGCTATGTATTAAGATACAAAATAAACTCAAAACTAATTCATGTAACAAAATCGCATAGGTCTCTATAGCTTAGCACTGAAATACACTTTACAATTCGTGAAGTATAGGTTACTTTGCGCGTTGGCATGCTATCGTTATCGTTCATTCAAAGAAATGGCAACAGTTTGTTGAGAGCAATAAATTGTTGCAAGATAATGAATGAATCTATATACTAACATGCGGTTAACTTGACTATAGAAGGTAAATTTTTTGAGAGTACGTTAAGACAATTGTAGTGTGCATTGTTGGTCAAAAATAGGACATAGTTTAAGCTGTAGATGTTTATGGAAGAAATTTTGTATTAAAAAATTAGGTAAATCAACTTGAAAATTAAGAGAATTGTTTTTGACCTTACCACTTCTTATTATTGGAGAGGGATTGATGTAGGCATTACACGTACTGAAAAAGCTATAGCTAAAATTCTAATGGAGAATTTAGCAAAAAATACAATCTTTTGTTATTTTTGTAAAAAAAATAACAAATTTATCAAAATGAATCAAATTTTAGCCCATCAACTCATAAACAATCAAGGAATAATACAGCATTCTCCGTATGAAATAGAGTTAAAACCTCCTATTGTGGAAGATATGATTCATTACATCATATCAAATAGAATTATTAAGAAAATTGTTAGAAGCTTGATATCGCCAAAGTATCATTCAGTTACATTGGGTTTTTTTAATGATATTAAAAAATATTTATACTGCACAAAAAGCATTAAAAAACAATATGCAAATTTCAATAATTTACAGAAAAAAACCCCTGCAAACTTAGAATTGTGCCAATTTAATAAAGGTGATCTATATATATCTTTGGGATTAGATTGGGATAAAGAAAATTTACCAAAAATATATAGTATCTTAGAGGATGTTAGCATAAAAACTATATTATTTTGTTACGATTTGATACCTTATAAATTACCTCATACTGTAGTTCCAGGGTATGAGCTTAAAATGATGCAATATTTCGCAGATTTACTGTGGTGTTCTAGCTATATTATTACGATATCAGAAAGCGCGAAGCATGATCTTTTAGATTATTCAAGAATAATAGGAGCTCCTAAGCCTAATATTCAAGTGATAAATATTGGATGTGATTTGCTTAAGGAAGATAGTAGCATAGAGTTATCTACTATTAAATCAACGTTACTTAATAAAGATTTTGTATTATCGGTCAGTACCATTGAACCTCGAAAGAATTACATAACCATATATAATGCTTGGCGCAAACTATATGAGCGTAATAGTAAAAATCTTCCTATGTTAGTTATTGTAGGTAGAGAAGGATGGCTGTGTAATGATTTAGTGTCAACTATAAAAAATGATATAAATTTGTCAAAGTTTATTATCATATTGAGTAATGTTAATGACTCGGAATTGCTTTGGCTTTATAAAAATTGTCTTTTTACCATATTCCCTTCTTTATATGAGGGATGGGGACTACCTGTGGCAGAAAGCTTGTTTTATGGGAAATATTGCATATCTTCCAATGCTAGTTCTTTACCAGAAGTTACTCAAGGTTTGACCAAATTAATTGATCCATATGATATTTATTCATGGGTTAATGAAATTGCAAATTTAATAGAAGATAAAGATAAACTGAAATCATTAGAAGAAAATATTAAAGTACATTATAATCCACAAACATATCATCGTATGTCCATGGATTTTCTTGATTTTCTTTCTACCAAATTTGATATGCAGAGAAATTAATGATGCTTAAAATATTAATGCTTGGTACATACCCGATCAAAAATCAGTTGCATGGGGGGCAAATAAGGGTAAGTGAGATTCTGAAGAAATACAAGCACCACGGCATAGATGCTCGCTTTATTGCTATCTATAACAACAATTCTGATGACTATAATCACTCAAATAAGGAAGATATTGGCATATACATTCCGCCTGGCTTGATTAAAAATCATTATATCAGTGATTTTATCATAGGTCAGCAAGTGGCAAATGATAAAAGTTTATTTAGCAAACTAACAGCAACTATTGTAGAAATGCGACCAGATTTTATTCAATTAGAACAGCCTTGGTTATTTCCATACTATCAAAAACTATGTAATTTATATCCAGAAATTAAGTTAATATATTCTTCTCAGAATATAGAGTACAAATTAAAAAAAAATATATTAAAATTAGCTGGTTACAGTAGTGCTATTTATAGTTCGGTATGTAGCGAGATAAAAAAACTAGAGAAAGATGTATGTAAGAATGCAAGTTTAGTAATTGCTGTCACTGACAAAGAAGCGGATGAGCTAAAAAAATTCGGCGCTAGCAACGTAATTATCGCTTCTAATGCCTCTTCAATTAAGGAGACGCCAAACAAAAAAATTATTCATTATTGGGAGAATAAATTAAATCAAGAAAGATTTGGTTTGTATGTCGGAAGCGCTCATCCTCCTAATACCCATGGTTTTATGAAGTTGTTAGGTCCAGCATTAGGATTTTTAGCACCAAATCAACAAATCATTCTAGCTGGTGGTGTAGGAAGTTCAATTTGTAATTATGATCATGGCATTTTTAAATTATTAAATTGGAGTCGTTTAAATAATCTTGGTGTAATAAGCAATAAGGACTTAGCAACAGTAATACAAATGTCCTCAGTGCTCTTGTTACCGATCATAGAAAAAGGAGGCTCTAACATAAAAACTGCAGAAGCAATATTATCAGGTAAGCTTGTAATTGCTACTAGTACAGCTTTTAGAGGGTATGAAGAATATAAAAACGATCGATATGTGACGATCGCTGATAATCCTGATGATTTTAAAGAAGCCATAAAAAAATGTTTACGCAAAAATTTTAATATATCATCTGATAGATCTGATGATAAATATAAAAAACTATTGTGGAATAATGCTTTAGAGATTATTCCTAAAACTTTATTACAGATAACAGGAGCGCAAAAAAAATGACTAAAACAGCATTAATAACAGGAATAACAGGTCAAGATGGCGCATACTTAGCGCAACTGTTGCTGTCTAAGGGTTATAAAGTGTATGGAGGATCTAGAAGATCTTCTCATAATAATTTGTGGCGCTTAAAAGAGTTGGGTATTAGCAATCAAATAGAATTTGTTTCATTCGAGTTAAACGAATTCTCTAATATTCTTAGAATTCTTGAAAAAAATCAACTTGATGAAATATATAATCTTGGCGCACAAAGTTTTGTAGGAGCTTCCTTTGATCAACCTATTTATACAGGAGAAGTGGACGGACTAGGAGTAATAAGAATTCTTGAAGCAATAAGAGTGATAAATCCTAAAATCAGGTTTTATCAAGCTTCAACTTCTGAAATGTTTGGTAAAGTTCAGGCTACCCGTCAAAATGAGGACACTCCTTTTTATCCAAGAAGCCCTTATGGAGTTGCAAAATTATACGGTCATTGGATTTCAGTGAATTATAGAGAGTCATACGGTATGTATACTGCCTCCGGGATTTTATTTAATCATGAATCTCCATTTAGAGGTGAAGAATTCGTTACAAGAAAGATTACTTTAGGTTTAGCGCATATACTATCTGGAAACTTAGATCCTGTTCAATTAGGCAATTTAGATGCAAAGCGTGATTGGGGA
This sequence comes from Rickettsia typhi, assembly GCA_945905715.1. Classification (GTDB taxonomy): domain Bacteria; phylum Pseudomonadota; class Alphaproteobacteria; order Rickettsiales; family JABSSG01; genus JAGVLN01. The sequence goes on along the minus strand of CAMDPW010000011.1, from coordinate 25,477 downwards.
TATGCTAAAGATTACGTAGAAGGAATGTGGCTAATGTTACAGCAAGAATATGGAGATGATTATGTTTTAGCAACAGGTCAAACTTCCACTATTCGTCATTTCATAGAAATAGCTGCAAAATTTGCTGGTTTTGACATTATTTGGCAAGGTAATGGTTTAGAGGAAAAAGGTGTAGATAGTATTTCAGGTAAAACTATTATCGAAATTAATTCACAATTTTATCGTCCAGCAGAGGTGGATTTATTATTAGGAGATCCATCTAAAGCTGAAAAAAAATTAGGATGGAAAAGTAATACTTCTTTAGATGAGTTGGCTAAAATGATGGTAGAAGCTGACCTAAGAAGATTAAAGTGCGATGTTAAATGAATAACAAAGATATTTGTTAGACATCTAGTGTTTGCCGTAGGCTTTTTTAACTAAAATTATTAATTAACTGTATAATTCAGCTTACACAGAAAATAATATAATGCATTAAGTAAAGCTTTACAGTGCGAATTTTAGCAAGAAATCGACTAATGAAACTTTAGCTCATCTACAGCGTTTCCCTTCTTGGTTATGGTTATTTTTACCAAAATGAAAGAACTGGTTTATTTCGCTATATCGAAGAACTGCTAAGGCAATTTATTTTGTAAAATGACGTTGAATATTTTTATAGATAATCGATTAAATTAATCTGGATGTAAAAATACTTAAATAAATTCTTCCCTGGTTTAAATCATAAATTTATAAAAAGACCAGGCGCAATTTTAAATAAAAAAGTAAGATTTTTTTATAACTTATATTGTACAAACTTCAAAAGAGCAGATGTAATAATTTTTGATTCTTATGCAACTAAAAAAATTTAGAAGAATGCCACTCTTCTTTAAGTAGTAAAACATCCAAATTATGTATTTGGGAGTCTCAAAAAATTTTCAACTTATAGTCAGATAACTATGAAGTAGAAAAAGTAAAATTAAAATATAATATACCAATTAAAGTAGCTAAACGTGTTAATAACTATTTTTTTATTGCCAAGCTGAGATTAACTTGCTCCATAATACTAACAAGTTATAGAAAGCTATTGTATAAGATCAACTTGTAGCTATACTATTAGTTGTTATGTCCATAAATTTAAAGACAATGTTTAATGAGCAGTAATCTATATCTAACAAAAAATAAAACTAAAGAAGATCTAGTGAACGCATATAAAGATCTACTTAGCTCTTTTTCTCATTGGAGAATTTTTTGCTTAATCGGTATCAATGATATAAGAAAAAGATATGCTCGTTCCAGGATGGGGCAATTTTGGTTAACGCTTTCATTGGCGGTGAATATTGCTGCTCTTTCCTTTGTGTGGGCGTTCCTATTTAAGATACGAGCAGTAGACTATATTCCTTATCTATCATTTGGACTAATTTTTTGGACATATATGTCTAGCTGTGTATTAGAAGGATCTAATCTATATATTACAAATACTGGGTACTTAAAGGAGCTCAGAATTCCAAAATTATGCTATTTAAATAGTTTATTTGTTAGAAATACAGTGGTTATTTTTCATAATTTATTAGTCCTAATACCGATATATTTTTTCTGCTCAGTTCCGCTCTTAATAATACCTATAGCTTTATCAATAATAGGATTTTTACTTACCTCTATTTTTCTATATTCAGTAAGCATATTTATATCTTTGGTCGGTTTACGTTTTCGTGACTTTCCCAATATAGTTGCAAGCCTTCTGCAAGTATTTTTTTATTTAACACCAATTATGTGGAAAGCTGAAGCAATGCCAGAAAATATCCAAAAATACATGGTATTCAATCCATTCGCTGTATTGTTAGCGCTCTGCCGAAATCCCATGCTTGGCATAAAAATCCCTGAAAACTATTGGTTTGCAGCAATAGCTTATATTATAATAGGATGGCTTATCGCATTCCCTCTATTTAGTAAATTTCGTTCAAGAATAACTTATTGGCTGTAATTGAGAATAGTATGAGTCACATAAATCTTAAAAATGTTACAGTTAACTTCTCTATATATAATACAAAAACTAGATCTATTAAAAATGAACTGATTAAAGCCATTGGTGGCAAAATCAACTCTATAGATAACACTGTTTATGTTAAAGCTTTAGATAATATTAACATTGAGATACAGGAAGGAGAGCGAGTAGGTTTATTAGGAAATAATGGCGCAGGCAAAAGCACCTTACTGAAAGTCCTTTCTGGTATCTATGAGCCAACAGAAGGAGTGATAGAAACAGAAGGTTATATTTCATCTTTAACCGACGTAACTATGGGCATGGATCCTGAAAATAGTGGATATGAAAATATAATCATGTGCTGCACATTTATGGGAATGACTTTTAAAGAAGCTAAAGAAAAGGTAAGTGCAATAGTAGAGTTCTCAGAGCTAAGTGAATACATTGATTTACCAATGCGCACATACTCTACTGGTATGAATTTGCGCCTTGCCTTCACCATTGCCACCTCAATTACCCCAGATATTCTAGTCATGGATGAAATGATTGGAGCTGGGGATGCAACTTTTATTGAAAAAGCTCGAAAACGCTCGATGGCATTGATTGAAAAAACTAAAATAATGGTAATCTCATCTCATGACATGCATATTATAAAAGACATTTGTACTAGAGGTGTTTTGATGGAAAAAGGAAAGATTCTTATGGATGGAAAAATTGATGATGTAGTAGAAACTTACACTAGACACGGTAAAAATTAATGTAAAACCAAATAAATGTCTTATATATATTTTATTCTTATATTTATATATTCATCACTCTCAACTAGAGTTGTGATTGCTATATTAGCAAAAAAACGTATTCTTGATCTACCGAATCAGCGCTCAAACCACAAAAAACCGATTCCAGTAGGAGGGGGAGTGGCAATAATAAGTGCGATCCTATTAGGTACAACCATATATACTTACCAATACGGTCTTTGTTTTCCGATCTATCTCATTGCTTCTACTCTAGCTTGCGCCACTATCTCAATAATTGATGATATAAAAACAGTTTCTGTGCCAGTAAGATTGTTGATTCAGATGATTTCTGTCTATCTTTTACTACTATCTCTACCTTCGTATAATACTCCGCTTATAATAAACTTTGTACCACTTGCAATTGAAAAAACCATGGTTGCCATTGCTTTACTAGGATTCTTCAATATTTATAACTTCATGGATGGAATAGACGGCCTTGCTTCATCTCAAACTATATATATTGCAACAACAGTGTTAGTATTTTCTATAATAGACTCTCACATAAATCCTTTCATCTCATATCTTTGCCTCAGTATTATTGCTGCATGCTCTGGGTTTTTGATATACAATTGGTATCCAGCTAAGATATTTATGGGAGACGTTGGTAGTATAACTCTTGGATTAATTTGTGGATGGTTATTGCTAAACCTAGCAATAGATGGTTACGTTGTTGCTGCTATAATTATTCCAGGATACTACCTAGCAGATAGCCTTACTACAATCATAAAACGTCTAATTCAGAAAAAGAAAATCTGGCAAGCCCATTCAGAGCATTTCTATCAGCTAGCCATACGTAATGGCAAGTCGCATTCTCAGGTTACCAAAAAAATTATTTACTGTAATTTGGCCCTGACCTTGCTTAGTTTATTTTCTATAAATTACCCTATAATAGCATTAGTACTAGCTATATTACTCATCTACGGATTTATACTTCATTTAACAAATTAAAATTTTTCAGCATATTTATCAAGACTGTCATCAGTCTGTTTAGCAAAAGCTTCTTTAGTAAAAAACTTCATAGCATGTTTTTTAGCATTTACACCTAACTCATTACGCAATTTTTTGTCATTACTGAGTTTTAATAATTTTACTGCAGCGTCTTTTATATCTGGTTCTGCCCAAACTCCTTTATCCCTGTACATATTCTGCAAATCATTTATTTCGACCAATTTGTACTTAACATAACAGGCGCAATTTTTAGGCAAAAAAGTTATATTAGCAGACCACGGGGTAGCAATGATTGCTTTAGCATGCCACATGGCTTCAGCCATGAGTAAGCCGAATCCTTCGCTACGGTGCAAAGATACAATAATATCAGAGGACTTGATTAGACTTTGAATCTCGTCTACACTTAAAAACTGATCAATTATTAAAATATTAGGTACATCAGCAATCAGCGTATTTACCTCTTCTTTTTCTTTTGCGTATCTTTTAGTGCCGGATAGTTTTAATACCATCGTCACATTTTTTACTTTATCATAGATTGTTCTAAATACTTCTATAGTACTGATTATATTTTTGCGGTTAAAACCTGAGCCTAGATCAGCAACGCTCAATATAATTAGACCATTTGGCAACCCAAAATGCTTTCTATTAAAAGAATTTTTTAATGGCATTCGAAGAGGATAAGGCACTACTCTTATCGGTATATTTGGAATTTTACTCCTAAAAGCCTCAGCAGAAAAATCTGAAGGCGTCCAAATTTCATGAACCAACTTGCACGGCCTTACCCATTGATTTGGTATCGACGCAGTTTCCCACACTGAATAAGCAATAATTTTTTTATTTCTTAGTCTTTTTCTACCAAGAAAAAATAGAATCAACGGCAAATGGACTGGATTGTTTTTGATGATAATTACTCCGCCTTGTTGCTCAAAAGATCCGTTAGAAGGCAGTTGTACGTCTAAAAATTCTTCTACAAATAAACCGCTGATATCAAAAGAATTTATTTTATAACCTTGCTCTTTCAGAGCATTTAAGGTCAGACGAGCTGCTTGCCCAAGGCCTGAAGAAGACTTTAACATACCAACTACTGTGATTGGACCATAGCGCAGAATCTTTGTTAATTTCGGTAAAAAACATATTAGTATCGCATTCATCAAGCTAAAAAGTACTTTTTTAGGAATAGGTTTTGTAGTGAAGCGAAAAAATCTTAATAAGAACTTCATTGATTATAAATTCATAAACTCTTTACTTCAGACTATCTTCATATTAAATTAATAAGATTATTAAATATCGATATAAGATAAATGTCCATTAGAATTTTGCATGTTTATAAAACATTTTTTCCTGAAACAATAGGAGGAGGAGAGCAAGTGATTTTCCAATCATGCAAAAATGCAGAAATTGAATCAAGGGTACTATGCCTCACTAAGAATCATAAAAAGTCTGTAGAAAATTACAAAGGTGTTAAGGTGATTCGTTACCCACAAACATTTAGTTACGCCTCATGCCCGATGTCAATTCAAGCCATAATGAATTTTAGAAAAGAATCTAGTTGGGCTGATATTGTTCATTATCATTACCCCTGGCCTTTTGGTGACATCCTTTCGCTATTTGCTGCTAAAAGAAAATCAGTTTTAACTTACCATTCTGATATTGTAAAACAAAAAGCCTTGAGATGTTTATATTACCCGCTTGAACAATTGTTCTTATCAAGAATAGATAAAATAATTGCCACATCAGCAAATTACGTTGCTACTAGTACAAATCTTATCACATACAAATCAAAAGTTACAATAATTCCTATTGGAATAGATAAAAGTAACTACCAAAAATCTAGTGTGAACAATTGTAGGCAGCTAAAAAAAAAATTTGGCAACAAGTTTTTTCTTTTTATAGGTCAATTGCGCTATTACAAAGGATTGCATATTTTATTAGATGCCATGGCAGGAACTGATTACCAATTAGTAATTGCGGGTATGGGATCAGAAAACGATGGTTTACAAAAACGATCCAGAGAGAGAAAACTTGATAATGTTCACTTTTTAGGACAAATAGCTGATGGGCAAAAAGTTGACTTACTAACCACTTGTTTATGTGTAGTACTGCCGTCTCACCTTAGGTCTGAAGCTTTTGGTATAACTTTGGTTGAAGGAGCGATGTTTGGTAAGGCTTTAATTTCATGTACGATTGGCACTGGTACAGATTATATAAACCAACATGGAAAAACAGGATTGGTCGTCCCTCCTAATGATCCAATTGCTCTAAGAAAAGCGATGTCATTATTGGTAGGTGATCCGAATTTAGCAAAAACAATGGGCAAAGCCGCTCTGCAAAGATATGAAAGTTTATTTACGGCAAAAATTATGAAAAAAGAAATTGTTAATTTATATAAATCATTAATATAGGTAGAGTTATGATTACCCCTGTTATTTTATGTGGTGGAATGGGAACTAGGTTATGGCCTGTTTCACGTGAAACATTTCCAAAGCAGTTTTTAGTGTTAGAAGATGATTTATCATTGTTTCAAATAACTATTAAAAGAGTGCTTGATAAGCAAATATTTACTACACCGATCATAATTTGTAATGAACAACATAAGTTTAGAATTGCTAGTCAGCTTGAAGATTTAGGCGTAGATGCATTAGCAATAATTTTAGAGCCAATGTCAAAAAATACTGCGCCAGCTATTGCTCTAGCGGCGCATTTTTTAAAAGCGCAATACCCAGATTCACAAACTATGCTTGTTATGCCTGCCGATCATATGATTAAAAATACTAAAGAGTTTCATCAAGCCATAATATCTGGTAAAAAATACTGCCAAACTGATCTCTTGGTTACCTTTGGCGTGACACCAACTCATCCTTCAACTGCATATGGTTATATTGAGCCAGCTAAACAAATAGATGAACAATGTTTCAAAATAAAAAAATTTATAGAGAAACCAGACCGCATTAAAGCTCAGCAATTAATACGGCAAAATGCGAAATGGAATAGTGGTATTTTTATGTTTAAAGCAGATTCTTATTTGCATGAATTAAAAATATATCAACCACTAACTACTGAACAAACTTACAATGCTATTGATACTTCTAAAAGGCAATATAATTTTATTACAATTGCTCATGAACCATTCTCTCAATGCAATAACATCTCTATTGATTACGCTATTTTTGAACATACTGATAACTCAGTAATGCTTCCCATTGATGTAAATTGGAGTGATATAGGAAGCTGGAAGGCTTTGTTTGATCGTGATGCTAAGGACGAAAACAATAATTCTACTTATGGTGATAATTATATTTATGAAACAAATAATTGCTTAATACACTCTCAACCAAATATATCAACTGTAACCTACGGGGTAGATAATTTATGCATTATTGCGACTAAAGACGCTGTCTTAGTAATAAACAAGGATCGTAGCGAAGCAGTAAAAAGTATTGTTGCGGACTTACAGAAGAAAAATAAAAAAATTGCTACTTCTTCTTGTGTGCATTACCGACCATGGGGATTCTATGAAAATTTACTAAATGAAGGTTTTTATAAAGTAAAAAAACTTAGCATTAACTCGGGCAATAAAATTTCCTTACAATATCATAATAAACGCTCTGAACATTGGGTAGTAACCAGCGGTGAGGCTAGAGTAACTATAGGTGAGCAATGCTTTAGTTTGCAAAAAGGACAGTCCACTTTCATACCCATGGGTACTACGCATCGACTTGAGAATATTGGTCTGGAAGTTCTTGAAATAATTGAAGTTCAAATAGGAAATTACTTAGAGGAGGATGATATAGTCAGATTAGAAGATAAATACGGTCGCGAATAAATTCACACCGTCTTATACCTAAGCTGTCAAATTTTTTTCTAGACTTATAATCCATATCACGGTAGCGGTATGTAAATCTGAGGTTACAGCTTTGATTATGTTATGCTCTTTTGTAATGCACTTCTTATCAATCGCTATGTTAGAAATTCCAAAATCATTATCATTCGTAATAGCTATTGTTTTGTGATCAATGATTGCTAAGCCTTCTAATTTTTCATACGGCCAATCATATTTTTCTGCGGTAAGTAGTATCTCTTTTTTAACCATTTGAACATTCTGCAGCTCAGATACTCTACCATACTCCAAGTCCTTACCGTCAGTTAGTTTAATATGACTAATATCAGATGCATCTTTTAGATCTACTTTGTAAAAAATATGACTGATTTTTTTGTCTTGATCTACCACTTGTTCTGTAACCAAGAACTTACTATCAGTAATGACCGCTAAGTCGTTGACTTTTATTTGCACCTGTTCATTGGGGTGATTGTTGTGTAATGGATATGCAAACATACGAACTTTGCCACTCAGTGGATCTAATTCTAGTATACGGATAAATTGAGCTATTTTTTTGGTTTCACCATTAATATCAAGCACCGACTCCAACATGGCGTATATTTTACCGTTTGGTGCTACACCAAGAGATTCAAATCCACGATTAATTTGCATATGCTGCAGTACTATAGGCAAACCTTTCCCTGGAGTATATGATTTAATCATACTACCATTACTGTCTACAAAATTAAGCGAAGGTCCGTATTCATCGCCAATCCAAAAATTACCATCTTTATCCATAGCTAAACTCTCTGTATCCATACCAAAATGTGGATTGACAATCTCTTCAAGATTTGCTGTTAGCGTCTTCTGTTTGTCATTGTAGTGATTTATTAGACCGTTGATTGGCTTATTGTCCTTGGTTATAGCTTTGTAATCCGTTATAACCGCTGAGATGCCAGGATTTACCTCGACAAGCGAAATAAAAGGAGAAAATAGCTGATCAAAACATACAAGACCGGAAAACTCTTTTGAGCCAATCATAAGATTTTCTATAGGATAGTTTGGACCTCTATCGGTAATGCTATAGAATAACAAACGCCCGTCAGTAGTTTTTTCTTTAAATTGCAACCCAGAACCAATTCCAGATTGAAAATTTGGAGTTAATCTTACTATTTCTTTTGGTATATTGATTTGATACTTAGATATACTTGTAACGATACCGTCACTATAAATTAGACTCTTCACTTCTGGCTTGTCAGAGCAACCCAATAGTAAGAATAGCATTAATAAGCCGATGCGCATCACATACTATAATATAACTTAAATTCATACGGATGTGGGATAGTATTCAATATTTTAACCTCTTCTATTTTTAATTTTATATATGCATCAATTAAATCGTCACTAAATACATTGCCGATCTTTAAAAACTCTCGATCTTTACTCAGCTCCACTAATGATTCACTGAGAGAAGAGCTAAGAGACTCTATTTTAGACTGATCTTTTAATTCATACATATTCTCTTCATGAGCTTGGCCTGGGTCAACTTTATTAATAATACCGTCAAGACCAGCCATTAGCATTGCAGATAGCCCAAGATATGGATTAGCAGTAGGGTCAGGGAATCTCACTTCAATGCGTTTTGCGTCGTCGTTAGTAGCATGGGGTATTCTAATTGCAGCTGAGCGATTGCTTGTAGAGTAATTAAGATATATTGGCGCATCAAAACCAGGTATTAACCTTCTGTAGCTATTGGTGGTAGGATTAGTAAAAGCATTGATAGCTTTAGCATGTTTAATAATTCCACCGATGTAATATAGCGCTTCTTGTGACAACTTGTCGTACTTATCTCCCAAGAACTTTGGCTTTCCATCCTTCCATATAGATTGATGAACATGCATACCACTACCATTTTCATCTTTAAGAGGTTTTGGCATAAAAGTAGCAGACTTACCATAAGAATAAGCAACATTCTTAATTACAAATTTATATTTTTGAATATTATCTGCCGTATGTAAGAGGGTATCGTATTTAAATCCTAACTCGCATTGCGAGGAGCCAACTTCATGATGTTGCATAATTGGGATTAAGCCTACTGATTTTAAAACTGATAACATTTCAGATCTAATATCGTTATACATATCATTAGGAGAGGGCGCCAAGTAACCGCCATTACTGCAAGGTTTATATCCAGTAGAATCATGGCTAGAATTTTCTTTTTCAGCTACATCAATAAAGATGTAAGATTGTTTTATTGAACTTTCATATTTCACATTATCAAAAAGAAAAAATTCTAACTCAGGACCAAAAAACACCTCCCCTATATTGGTTTTATCTAAGTAATCTAAAGCTCTTTTAGCTACAGAGCGAGGATCTCGTACGTATGGTTTTTGTGTTTTTGGATCAATAACATCGCAAATTATAACTATAGTTTGTCGCGCAGCGAACGGATCCACAAAAGCTGTACTAATTTCTGGTTTTAATAATAAATCAGAATCATTCACATCCCTCCAACCTTCAACAGATGATCCATCGGTTAACAAGCCGTTATCAAGAACATTTTTGGCACTCTCTACAGTGTATGTTATATGCAACCATTTACTTAAAATATCAGTATATCTAAAATCAACAAATTCAATATTATGCTTTGTAACTAAGTCAAAAAAAATTTTATGAGTTTTCATACTGCCCTGTATTTGAGAGTTCGCATATTATTACAATTACTTAACAACGTCAGTTGTATATATTAGATTCTATATATGTATCGCTCTTCCCAATACTGCTAATGCAGCCTCTTTTATAGCTTCATTGAGAGTGGGGTGAGCATGGCACGTACGTGCTATATCTTCACTTGACGCAAAATATTCCATTGCCAAAACAAGCTCCGCTATTAATGTGCCAGCATCTGGGCCAATTATATGAGCCCCTAGAACTTTGTCAGTTTTCTTGCAAGCTAGAATTTTAACCATACCTTCAGTAGAGCCAACCGCTCGAGCTCTACTATTAGCCATGAACGGAAACTTACCAATCGCATATTTAATGCCAGATTCCTGTAATTCTTCTTCTGTTTTACCGACCGCAGCAACTTCAGGCCAAGTATATATAACACTAGGTATAACTGCATAATTAACATGTCCGGCCTGGCCAGCTAACAACTCAACTACTGCTATACCTTCTTCTTCAGCTTTATGAGCTAACATCGGTCCAGCAATTACGTCGCCAATGGCAAAAATACCGCTCACATTTGTTTCATACTTATCGTTAACTAAAATTCCGCCTCTATTATCAAGCGCAACGCCTAGTTCAGTGAGACCTAGATTACTAGTGTTTGGCTTTCTTCCTATGGCAACGAGTAATACATCAGTAACGATATTTTCTTTGTTTCCACCGGTTAAGCATTCTATCTCAAGCTCCACTAAATTTTTTGATTTTTTGACTGATATTAATTTAGTGCTTAGACGAAATTTCATGCCTTGTTTTTCAAGGGATTTTTGTAAATTTTTAGCAATTTCTCTATCTACTGCTGGCACGATCCTGTCTAAGAACTCTATTACCTCTACTTCTGCGCCAAGTCTTAACCACACAGACCCCATTTCAAGTCCTATATATCCCGCACCAACAACAATCATTTTTTTTGGCACTGCTTTCAAAGACAAAGCCCCAGTAGAGCTAATAATACTTTCCTCATCTATAGTAACACCAGTCATATCTATGACATCTGAACCAGTTGCAATAACGATACTTTTTGCTTGGATTTGTTCTAAGTTTTTACCATTTTGATATTCAACAATATTATTGGCTAAAATTTTACCAGTACCAATAAAATAGCTAACTTTATTTTTTTTAAATAATCCTTCAATACCATTTGTTAGGTCTGATACTATCTTGTCTTTTCTAGAAAGCATGACGCTTAAATCTAGAGATAGTTGATCAAATGTGATTCCATGACGCACGAATTCAGCCTTGGCTTCAGCAAATTTTTCTGAAGAATTAAGCAATGCTTTTGAAGGTATGCAACCAACATTTAAACAGGTTCCTCCTAAAGTACCTCGCTTTTCTATGCAAGCAGTCTTGAAACCAAGCTGTGCAGCTCTGATAGCAGCAACATAACCTCCAGGTCCACCGCCAATAATTACTATATCAAAATTTTCCATTATATTTTCTCCTACAAATCCAATAACAGTCTGTCGGGAAACTCTAAATTTTCTTTGACTGCGACTAAAAATGTTACTGCCTCTTTACCATCAATAATACGATGATCATAAGAAAGAGCAAGATACATCATTGGTCTGATTTCAATCCTACCATCTATAACTACTGGCCTGTCTTGAATCTTATGCATACCCAAAATAGCTGATTGTGGCGGATTAATAATTGGCGTTGATAAAAGCGACCCATAAATACCACCATTAGTGACAGTAAAAGTCCCACCTGTAAGGTCTTGTATCATTAATTTACCTATGCGCGCTTTTTTAGCTAAGTTTCCAATCTCCATTTCTATTTCTGCAAAAGAGAGTCTATCTGCATCGCGCAAAACTGGCACCACTATGCCATGATCCGTACCGACCGCAACACTAATATCATAATGATTTTTATAAATAATATAATCACCTTCTATTTCAGCATTAACTGCTGGTATTTCTTTTAGGGCAACTACAACTGCCTTAACAAAAAATGACATAAAACCTAACTTTACATTATGTTTTTTAGTAAATGCTTCTTGATTTTTTCTACGCAATGTCATGATATTAGTCATATCAATTTCATTAAAAGTAGTAAGTATGGCAGCTGTGTTTTGTGATTCTTTTAATCTTTCAGCTATTCTTTTACGTAGACGTGTCATTTTAACGCGCTCTTCTCTTACGCCGCATTTGGTCGATATACCGGAACCTAGAACATTTAGCACATCCAATTTTATGATCATGTCGTCTTTGCCAGTTCCAAGTATAGCAGAGGTATCTAAATTATTTTCAATTACCATTTTCCTTACAGCTGGTGACAATCTTTCTTTTCTGCTATCAGCTATAACGTCTCTTTCTACTTCTGGAGTGGCAATGAGTTTTGTTGTATCTTGTTTTATTTCTACGAACACCGATCCTTCTTTAATAGATCCAATTATTGCACCAACAATAACGGTTTCGCCTTCTTTAACTAAAGTTTCTTCCAATATGCCATTTACTTCAGCAGAAACTTCTAGAGCTACTTTATCGGTTTCCAATTCTACTAACACATCATTTTTTCTAACATTATCGCCTTTTTGTTTGTGCCATTTTGCAATAGTTGCTTCAGTAACTGATTCTCCTAAGGGCGGAACTTTGATTTGCACGGTCATTTTTAACTCCAATTACAAATTAATTGCTTGTTTTATTAATGCTTCTTGTTCGTGACTATGTATAGCATGAGAACCGACGGCGGTCGAAGCAGTAGCTTGTCGTCCTATATATTTTATTTCACTTTTAAAACCTAATTCTAGCATTGCATAACTTATTAAAGGTTGCAAGAACCTCCAAGCTCCCATATTTTCTGGCTCTTCTTGACACCATATTATTTCTATACCTTGATACTTTTTCAATTCTTCTTGTAATAGTTTTTTAGGAAAAGGATAAAGCTGCTCTAATCTTACTAAAGCAATACCGCTAACTTTATTAGTATCTCTATACTCTTGTAAATCATAGTAAACTTTACCACTACACAATATTAATCGCTTAACCACTGTCATTTTACTTGCTTCCGGAAGAACCGACTGAAACCCTTTACCTTCATCAAACTCGGCTATACTAGATACGTTGAGTTTATGTCTAAGAGTAGACTTAGGTGTCATTACAATCAATGGTTTGCGATAATCGCGATAAATTTGCCTTCTTAGAGCATGAAAGTATGAGGCGGGAGTTGTGCAGTTAACAACCTGCATATTATCTTCAGCGCATAATTGTAAAAAACGCTCCAGCCTGGCAGAGCTATGCTCTGGACCTTGCCCCTCATAGCCATGAGGCAGTAATAATACTAAGCCATTAGATCTCATCCATTTAACTTCTGCCGCAGCAATAAATTGATCAATTATTATTTGCGCGCCATTAGCAAAATCTCCAAATTGACTCTCCCACAATACTAATTGATTTGGGTTAACAGTACTATATCCATACTCGAAGCCCATGACCGCGTATTCTGAAAGATTGCTGTCTATAACTTCGTAGTATCCTTGAGATTTTGCCAGATTATTTAGTGGCACGTATTCAGCTTCATTTTCTTGATTAACAAACACACTATGTCTATGCGAGAATGTACCTCTACCGCTATCTTGGCCACTTAGTCTCACCCCTATACTGTCTACCAGCAAAGAAGCAAAAGCTAATGACTCACCAGTTGCCCAGTCAATTCCTTGGCCAGTTTGTATCATTTGTTTTTTTGCTTCCAATTGTCGGCTAATTTTAGCATTTAAAGCAAATCCATCGGGTACGTGACTTAACTTCAAGCCCAGCTCCTTTAATTTAGATGTCTTAACTCCAGTTGCAAAATCTTTACTACTTCTTAGATTAAAGTAACTAAATTTTGCCCATAATTGTTCAAACCAGTCAACTTTCGTGGATTTGTAATACTTTGCTGTAGCGAGATCTTTTTCTAATTTATCTTTGAAAGCCTCCTTGTAACTATGGTAATATTCATCATCTATTACTTTGGCACCACTTAATTGATCCGCATATATTTTTCCTGGCGTAGACATTAAAGAAATTTTCTTATACATCACTGGCTGAGTAAATCTTGGTTCGTCCATTTCATTGTGGCCATGTAGTCTATAACACACAATATTTAGCACTACATCTTTGCCAAATCTGTTTCGATATTCAGTAGCTATTTTGCTTGCTTTTACAATCTCTTCTGCATTATTGCCATTAATATGAAATATCGGCGCTTCTATAGCCTTGGCAGCTTCGGAGGGATAGCGACTGGCGCGTCCTTTTTTTGCAGATGCCGTAAAACCCACTTGATTGTTAATGATAATATGGATTATACCGCCAACCCCGTAACCATCGAGGTCACTTAGCATTAACGATTCTAGAACCACTCCTTGACCGCTGAAAGAGGCATCGCCATGCAATAAGAGTCCCATAGCACTATGCCTTTTGTTGTCTTTTAATAAATCCTGTTTTGCTCTCACTTTACCGGCCACCACTGAGTTTACAGCCTCTAAGTGTGACGGATTTGCGACTAATGAAAGATGTACTTTTTTATTGCTTGTAACTACATCTGAGGAGTATCCAGTATGATATTTAACATCTCCTGAAATATCTAATTCCTCCGTATTAACCGATCCTTCATGAAATTCCGAAAACATTGAAACATATGATTTTTGCATAATTTTTGTTAGAGAATTCAATCTGCCTCTATGAGCCATGCCTATCACCACATCACTCACATCGTCTAAAGCTGCTGTTTTTATTGCCCATTCAGTAGCAACAATAGAATTATCACCGCCCTCTATAGAAAATCTTTTTGTTGAAGGAAATTTAGTATGCAAAAACTGCTCAAAACTTTCAACTTCTATTAAGCTAGCCAAAATACTCTTGCGATCATTATCGGTTAGCTCGTTTTGTTCTTGATAATTTTCAATTCGATTAATCAACCAGTCTATTTGTTTGTAGTTATTTATATGAGAAAACTCATATGCAATATTTGTGCAGTAGATTAGCTTAAGACGCTTTACTAAGTCTCTTATAGTGCTAATTTTTCTATCGATTTCAACGACCGTATCTAAATGCTGTTCAGTGATATTAAAATATGCTAAATCCAACTTCAAATCATTCTCAGTTGGCAAAACTTCCATCTCTAAAGGATCTAATTTTGCTAAAAAATGTCCTCGATTTCGATAAGCATCCACCAACATTTTTACTTGCAAAAGCAAGTAATTACCCTGCGTTATCATGCTGTTTTCAGTAGCTGATTTTTGTTTAGTTTCTTTATAGAAATTATAACGAGTCTGTATTGACTTAATTGCTTCTTCGGAATTTTGTTCATTAAGATTTTTGAAGATTTCTTGCCAATCCTTACCTATAGAATTTTTATCTTGTAAATACTGAACATATAGCCTCTCAAGATAAGCAGCATTCACCCCGAACAAAAAGCCGCTTTTAAATAGTTGATCATTACTCATAAAATATACAAAATTCTATTTTAATAGCTCAAATAATGTACTACCTATCTCTGCAGGGGACTGCGCAATTGTAATGCCAGCATTTCTAAAAGCTTCCAGTTTGTCTTCGGCTCCACCTTTACCGCCTGAGATAATTGCACCAGCATGTCCCATTCTCTTTCCTGGAGGAGCAGTAACACCTGCGATAAAGCCGACTACGGGCTTTCTTATTTTTGATAATTTGATAAATTCAGCAGCCTCTTCTTCAGCAGTGCCTCCTATTTCTCCGATCATAATTATAGATTCAGTTTGTTCATCTTGTAAAAACATTTCAATACAGTTAATAAAATTCGTACCATTAATGGGATCTCCACCGATGCCGATACAAGTAGACTGACCCAGGCCAACGGCTGTTGTTTGTGCTACTGCTTCATAAGTTAAAGTTCCAGATCTGGACACTATTCCTACTGTACCTGCTTTATGAATATGTCCAGGCATAATACCTATTTTACACTGGCCGGGGGTAATCACTCCTGGACAATTTGGACCTATTAGTCTGGTTTTTGAGTTAAACAAAGCACGCTTAACCTTCATCATGTCTAAAACAGGGATCCCTTCGGTAATGCATACTACTAGGCTAATTTCTGCCTCAATCGCTTCCATTATTGAATCAGCAGCAAAGGCGGGTGGTACATAGATAACAGAGGCATTTGCTCCGGTAAATTCTTTAGCTTCAAATACGCTATCAAAAACTGGCAAATCAAGGTGGATGCTACCACCTTTACCAGGAGTTACACCTCCTACCATTTTAGTGCCGTATTGAATTGCTTGTTCCGAATGAAATGTGCCTTGTGACCCAGTAAATCCCTGACAAATAACCTTGGTATCGCTGTTAATTAATATTGCCATCATTCTGCCTTATTTATGTGTTTAATAGATAGCACAGCTTTACTTGCTGCATCTGCTAAATTATCAGCAGAAATGATTTTTAAACCAGATTCATCAAGCATTTTTTTGCCAAGCTCGTAATTAGTGCCGGCCAATCGCACAATTATTGGTATATCAACTCCAACTTGCTTGGCCGCAGTAATTATGCCGCCAGCTATTATGTCGCAACGCATAATGCCGCCAAAAATATTTATAAGCAACGCTTTAACGCTTATATCAGATAGAATGATTTTAAATGCTTCGGCAACCCTTTCCGCAGTTGCACTACCGCCGACATCTAAGAAATTTGCTGGCTCTGCTCCGTATAATTTAATTATATCCATAGTGGCCATTGCGAGACCAGCGCCATTGACCATGCAGCCAATATTACCATTCATTTTGACATAATTGAGTTCTGCCTGTTTAGCTCTTAATTCTAGGGGCTCTTCTTCATCTTCGTCTCTCATTGTGGAAATAGCTTCTTGTCTAAATAGCGCGTTATCATCAAAGTTAAACTTTGCATCTAAAGCAATAAATTCGCCTTCAGTAGTCAAAACTAAAGGGTTAATTTCTAACTGATTTGCATCAGTCTCAATAAATACTTTGTATAATTTAGGGATAAAATCGATAAATTTCTTCAAATCATCATCACGAAAACCGAGTCTAAAGCCTAGTTTTCTTGCATGAAATGGCCATAGCTGATTCTTAATATATACTTTGACTATTTGCTCAGACCTCTTGTCAGCTACTTCTTCAATATCTACTCCGCCCTCTGTCGAGGCAATAAAAACTAATGAGCTTGTAGCGCGATCTAAAATTAGACTTAAGTAATATTCTTTTGCGATATGAGAAGCTTCTTCAATATATACTCTGCGAACTTTTTGACCTTCTGGTCCAGTTTGATGAGTCACTAGAGTAGTTCCAAGTATTTTTTTAGCCAAATCTACAGCTTCTTCATGAGATTTAGCTATTTTTACGCCGCCAGCATTACCACGGCCACCGGCATGAATTTGCGCTTTCACTACCAAAACTTTAGATCTTAACTTGGCAATAGCTTTTTCTACCTCATCGATCTCAAAGACTATTTGACCATTTGGCACTGGTATGCCGTATTGCCTAAGAATTTCCTTTGCTTGATATTCGTGAATGTTCATTTATATACCTATTATCGCTAAAGCTTTACTGCTTGCATTAAACTGCGAACTGATTCAACTGATTTTTTAAAATCGGCCTTTTCTTCTTGGGTAAAATCAATCTCTATTATCTTCTCTACGCCTTTTTTGCCAATAATTACTGGCACACCTACATATATATTTTTTATGTCGTACTCTCCTTTTAAATAAGCTGCACACGGCAATATTCTTTTTTGATCTTGAAGATAAGATCGAGCCATTGAAATTGCGGCACTTGCTGGAGCGTAAAATGCAGAGCCAGTTTTTAATAATTGAACGATTTCTGCGCCTCCATCTCTTGTTTTTTGAATAATTGCATCTATTTTTTCCTTGGTAGTGACGCCCATTTTGATTAAATCATTAATAGACACTCCGCCAATAGCTGTGTACCGTATTAATGGAACCATACTGTCGCCGTGTCCACCGAGCACAAAGGAGGTAATATCGCTGATTGAAACATTAAACTCTTTACTCAAAAAATAACTAAATCGCGAAGCATCTAATACTCCAGCCATCCCAACTACTTTTTCGTACGGCAAGCCAGAAACTTCTTTCATAACCCATACCATAACATCAAGTGGGTTAGTCACTACTATAACAAAGGCATTAGGTGAATATTTTTTGATATTTTCTGCAACGGTTTTAACTATACTTGTGTTGATTGAGACCAGATCATCTCTGCTCATACCTGGCTTTCTAGGAACTCCTGCCGTAACAATAATAACGTCTGAATTTACTATGTCTACATAATTACACGTTCCGACTACGTGAACATTAAAACCTTCGGTAGCAGAGCTCTGGGAGATATCCAAGGCCTTGCCTTGAGGTACTCCTTCCACTACGTCAAATAATACTACATCTGCTAAATTCTTTAAGGCTATAAGATGAGCTAAAGTACCGCCAATATTGCCCGCACCTATTAAAGATATTTTTTTTCTACTAAACACTTGTTCCTCACTTAATAAGCAATCTAATTGACTATACTAATATAGCACAATAAATTCAATTAAGAATTCATAGAGTTAAAAAACTCGCTGTTATTTTTTGTTTGTTTAAGTTTTTCGATCAAAAAATCCATTGCATCTACGCCGCCCATAGGCATTAGTATCCTACGAAGTATCCATAATTTAGCTAACACGGCTTTATCATAAAGTAGCTCTTCTTTACGAGTACCTGATTTTGTAACATCAATAGCTGGAAATACCCTTTTATCAGAAATTTTTCTATCCAAAATAATTTCAGAATTACCAGTTCCCTTGAATTCTTCAAAAATTACCTCATCCATTCTTGAGCCAGTATCAATCAAAGCTGTAGCAATAATTGTTAGTGATCCGCCATACTCTATATTTCTTGCAGCACCAAAGAATCTTTTTGGCCTTTGCAAGGCATTAGAATCAACGCCACCAGATAAAACCTTGCCTGATGAAGGCATTACTGCGTTATACGCTCGTGCAAGCCTGGTAATATTATCTAGCAAAATGACTACATCTCTTTTTTGTTCAACTAATCTTTTGGCCTTTTCAATTACCATTTCAGCAAGCTGAATATGTCGAGTTGCGGGCTCATCAAAAGTAGAGCTTACTACTTCGCCATTAACCGATCTAATCATGTCAGTTACCTCTTCGGGACGCTCATCTATAAGTAACACTATTAGAATAACCTCTGGATGATTTGCGGCAATAGAATGAGCAATGTTCTGCATTAGCATTGTTTTGCCCGTTCGTGGTGGAGCAACTACCAATGCGCGCTGACCCTTGCCAAGCGGACAAATCAAATCTATCACTCTTGAACTGTAGTCTTTGTTACTAGCTATCTCTAAATTTAATCTCTCGTTTGGATATAAAGGTGTTAAATTGTCAAAATTCACCCTGTGTGTTATTTTATCAGGTGTATCATTATTAATCTCGGTAACTTTTAGTAAGGCAAAATACCTCTCTCCCTGCTTAGGAGCTCTAGTTTGCCCACTGACAGTATCTCCTGTTCTAAGACCAAATCTTCTAATTTGACTTGGTGAAACATAAATATCATCTGGCCCAGCTAAATAATTTGCTTCTGGTGAGCGCAAAAAACCAAATCCATCTGCTAAAACCTCCAATACACCCTCACCAATTATTGCTCCTCCTTGTTCTGCCAATTTTTTAAGTATAGAATATATCAGGTCTTGTTTAAGCATAGAGCTGGCATTTTCAACTCCGTAACTTTCTGCTATATCTTGAATTTCTTCAGGATTTTTCTTTTTTAGGGCTTTAAGGTGGATATAATTGTTATTATTTTCTGTTGCAACATTAGTTACAACATTAGTTACAACATTATTGGAATTATTATTATTTTCTGTTGCAACATTATTGGAGTGGATTTCTGTTGTAGGTAATTCTTTGGATTCAGTATTATCTGTCATGTGGATTGTTATTTTAAGTTAATATTTATTTGTTTTAGAGTAATTGAGCTCTTCCAGTTTACAAAATCACTAATAACTTAAGATATAATGATACAGTTAATTTGAAGGAGAAACATGGAAGGAATTTCATCAAGTTTATTTTAACATAGTAAAATCTTTGTTCCTTGTCAACTATTCTTGTTATACTTAAATGAATTGGTAAAAATAAAAAAATAGATTTTTTGACTACAAGTATTTCTCTAGTTCTAAAAAGGCTTAACTACAACTAAAATAATAATGATAATAAATAATATTGTAGGTACTTCATTAATTACTCTATAAAAATTTACTGACTTTTTATTTCTACCATTAACGAAATCTTTACGCCATTTACTTAGTAATCCATGCGTTATAAACAACAAGATTACAGCTAACATTTTTAAATGAAACCATACACCACAAGCTTTGAATCCGTATATTTGTACCAGTATTAAACCAGATATTATGGTAGCAATCATGGCTGGATTAATTATGATCTTTAACAATTTATTTTCCATTATCTGAAATGTTCTATCTTGGTCTGAGCCAACTTTGACACCAGCGTGATACACATAAAGTCTTGGCAAATAGAACATGCCTGCCATCCAAGAGGTCATAGTAATAATGTGAAAAGCTTTAATCCACTCGTAATAATTACTTAACATCTTAACTTCTCCCTATAGTCATTTATACATCCGCAGAATCTTTCTGGACAGACTCTGTTTATATTGTTTGAAACAAT
The DNA here is from genome assembly GCA_945905715.1 of Rickettsia typhi. Taxonomy (GTDB): domain Bacteria; phylum Pseudomonadota; class Alphaproteobacteria; order Rickettsiales; family JABSSG01; genus JAGVLN01. The sequence continues at coordinate 4,573 of CAMDPW010000011.1, read as the reverse complement.
CAGGTCTTTGTTACAAGCTTTAAGTCCGGCTAATTTCATACTTAATTTAACCAAAGATTCAATAAATAACTTATCTATTCCTAAAGCCTTGACTCTATAGTATCCTGTTAGGCCTATGTTATTAGCTAATTCTTGATATTCTATATCAAGCTCGTAAAGCGTTTCTGAATGTTCTGAAACAAAAGCTATAGGTACTATAATCACCGCATAATCTTCTTCAGACGCTCTTTGGATCTCACTCTTTGTATTCGGTTCAAGCCATTTCATCGGCCCTACTTTACTTTGGTAGCAAACCTTATATTCAATATCTAAATCCTTCATTATTAAATTTACGGTTTGATCTATTTGCCATTGATAAGGATCTCCCTTATTAACTATAGACTTTGGTAAGCCGTGTGCTGAAAATAATATCCGAAATTTCCTGTGTTTATTCTTAACTTTTTTATATAGTGATTTTATTTTTTCTAAATGAGCTTTAATAAAGCTGCTATCATTATAATAACAACATACCGCTTTAATAGGAATTCCCTCTAAACTTTTCCTAAAATCATCAATTGAGGATTTAGTAGTGGTAGTAGAAAATTGTGGATATAAAGGCAAAAGTAAAATTTCATCAGCGCCAAATATTTTTATTTTAGTAACGGTCTCAGAACTAAGTGGATAGCAGTATCTCATCGAAACAAACACTTTAAATTCTACCTTTGCTTGAGATATGTTTAGTGACTTTTCTAAAGCGTGCGCTTGTAGATTAGTCAGCTCCAACAAAGGTGATTTTCCACCGATACGCCTGTATATATTCTTTGTCTTACTTGATCTGGTTGAGGAAATAATTTTTGCAATCATCCATCTCAAAGGATTTGGCAAGTTGATTATCGCCTTGTCCTTAAATAAGTTAAATAAGAACTTTGTAACCTCATCTAAACTAGATGGACCTCCTAAATTAAGCAAAACTACTGCTGTTTTTTTCATTAGTTTTTTCTGACCGTGTCTACAAGTAATTGAACGTTTTCCAAAGGTGTGTTCGGTAATATTCCATGACCTAAATTAAAAATAAATGGTTTTTTAAAATTATTTTTTATTTTCATTATCTCTTCAAGTAAAGTTTCCTGATTATTTAAAAGTAAATATATGGGATCTAAATTACCCTGGATAATATTTGTTTTTTGTAAATTTTTTACTATGTAGTCTACTGATAGATACTGATCTATACCTATGATGTCTATTTGTGTTTTTTTTGCGTATTCCTCATACAAAAACCCCGCTCCTCGTGGAAATCCTATTATCGGAATATTTGGAAATTCATTTTTTACAATCTTTACTATTCTTGCAGTTGGTTCTACAGACCATTTTCTAAATTCAGTTTCATTTAGAACGCCAGCCCATGAATCAAACAGCTGAACGATATCGGCTCCAGCACGAATTTGCATAATGAGATGCTTTGCTACTGCGGTAACTAATTTACTTATTAGAATAGTAAACGCTTCTGTGTTGTTCAGTGCAAACTCTTTACTGGTAGTAAAGTCTTTACTACTTCCACCTTCTAACATATAAGCCGCTAAAGTCCATGGAGATCCTGCAAATCCTATTAACGACTTTTTTAAAGAAAGTTTTTTTCTGACAGTTGCTATACTTTCGTATATTGATTCAAGGCGCTTAATTAATGCGTGTTCGTTTAAATTACTGATGTCTTTTAATGTTTTTAGTTTATTTAGTGTTGGTCCAATTTTGTCAGAAAATTTTAAATCCATTCCTAACGCTTGAGGAATTAATAAAATATCGGAAAAAATAATAGCCGCATCGAAATCAAACCTTTCAATGGGCTGCATGGTTATTTTTGTAGTGAGTTCCGAGTTATGACACATATCTAAAAACTCTGTCTTAGAACGAATTGCACGGTACTCCGGAAGATACCTGCCCGCTTGCCTCATTAGCCAAATTGGTGTATAGCTATGAGTGTTGTTTTTTAAAACTTCAGTTAATATTTTCATTTAGATGGTTGTTTTAGTAGTACGCTTTTATATGTGGATCAAATTTTTATCCACATAGTTATACATTAAAGATTAAAAAGATATGATAATATAAAACGTAAGTAAATCAAATAAAATTAAAAGACCGACTTCTTTTTCAGTACGTTATAAACATAGTGTAATTACGCTCTAAGTATGTTAGTAATTTGCTATATAAAAACTGATAAATCGTATAGTTATTAACATAGTTGTAGTTATCAACAAATTATCAACATTTTGTGCACCGAGATATCATGACTAAAGTAATTACCCACTTAATTTCAGATTCAACGGGAGAAACTCTTTCTGCTATCTCTAAAGCTGTCTTTTCTCAGTTCGATAAAATAGAATTAAAGGAGTATATTTGGTCATTAGTAAGAACTCAAAGCCAGCTATCTAAGGTGATGACTACTATTAAAAAAAAACCAGGAATAATCATGTATACTTTAACGGATCACGAACTAATAGACGTTCTAAAAGAGGAATGTGCTATGTTAAATATTCCATGTATGGCAGTACTTGATAATATTGTCAGCAGTTTATCAAAATTTTTAAAGGTAATACCTAATCCAAAGCCCGGTAAGCAACATATTATAGACGAAGAGTATTTTAGAAAAATAGAAGTAATGAATTTTTCTATTACTCATGATGACGGTCAGCACGTGGATAATCTAAGTTGTGCAGACATTATTTTAGTAGGACCATCTCGTACATCTAAATCTCCTACATCCATGTATTTAGCACATAGAGGATTTAAAACAGCAAACGTGCCTTACATAAGTGGATGTCAGTTACCAGATATACTGTTTAAGTTAAAAAAACCACTGATAATAGGAATGTCTATTTCCCCGGAAAGGTTGGTAGAAATAAGAAAAAGTAGGTTACTAAGTATCAGTGATCATAACAATACTGAATATGTAGATCGAGATAAAGTAACCGCAGAAATGTTGGAGGCTAAAAAAATATTTGCTGTTAATAATTGGTCTGTTATTGATATTACAAGAAAGTCTATTGAAGAAATTTCAGCAACGATTGTACAATTATATCATAAAAAGAAGAAAAAGCAAAAGTTATGCTTAAAATTGCCATAACTGGATCCATTGCTTCGGGAAAAAGCTATGTGTTAAACTGTTTTTCAGAGCTTTCTGTTCCAATATTTAGTTTTGATGCTAAAGTGTCAGAGATTTTAAAAAATGACAAACTGGTATTAGATAAAATTAAATCTCAATTTCCTACGGTTATTGAAGACAAATTAATTAACAGGCGGAAGTTAGGAGAGATAGTATTTTATAATAAGTATTTGCTGAATAAATTAGAAAATATTTTATATCCAATTTTATTTGTAAAATATGAGAGTTTTCTTAAAAAAAACATAATAAAAAATACACTATTAACTGCTACAGAAGTACCATTATTATTTGAAAAGAAATTAGAAAAATTATTTGACCAAATAATATTAGTTGTTTGTTCTGGAAGAACTAAACTGACCAGAGCTCTAAAAAGAGATGGTATGACAAATGAAAAATTTGCTGCTATAATAAATAATCAAATGTCAGATTCAAAAAAGAAAAAATTAGCCAATTTTGTTATTGACACTGATGTGGGGAAGGTTGAGGTTAAAAATCAGGTGTTTAACTTAATGAAGAAGCTAGTAATATGAGAGAAATTATATTAGATACCGAAACAACCGGCTTAAATCCAGCGCAAGGCCATCGTATAATTGAAATAGGGTGTGTAGAAGTATTGAACAAGATAAAAACTGGTAAAATTTTTCATTTTCATATTAATCCAGAAAGAGACGTTCCAAATGAAGCCTTTAAAATCCATGGAATTTCTACCGAATTTCTTAAGGACAAGCCTTTATTCAAAGATATTGCTGGTCAATTTATGGAGTTTATAGCCGATAGCACTTTAGTGATACATAATGCGCCTTTTGACATGAAATTTATAAATGCCGAGCTTAAAGCGATCGACTATGAGTTGCTAGATATACATAGAGCGTTAGATACGCTTTTGTTAGCAAGAAAAAAATACCCAGGAGCTCCAGCAAGCTTAGATTCTTTATGTAAAAAATTTAAAATTAACACCGCTCATCGCACCAAGCACGGAGCGCTACTTGATTCTGAGTTGCTTTATGACGTATACATAGCGCTTACTGAAGGAGTACAGTCTGAATTAAGACTAAGTGAGAATAAGCAAAATGAATTTATAAATCAGATAAATCATAACAAAGTATCTATACCTTACAGGCAATTTCCCGCTTCTGAGAAAGAAAACTTAGATCATCAGGAGTTTATTAAAAATATAAATAATCACATTTAGTAGTAAGATATTAACAAGAAATTTAAAAAAAATCTGGTAGTAGCTCAGTTTGAATTATAGGCCAATGTTAATATTATTATAGATTGAGAGATTTTGATCAATTACTATCGACTAAAGCCGATAGTTTGAATATACGCTTGCAGAGCGGATTAAACGCGTAAACGCGCTAATATTCTGATATTCTAAATCATCTTGCTTATGATATATTTCTTGTTCCTCTATATATTTTTGTATATCTTCCAAAT